>NZ_JBEXKG010000008.1:0-101385 GCF_040609555.1 Streptomyces sp. NPDC004658 | reverse complement strand
GCGCCTCAGCCCCCGGCGGCCCCGGGCCGTCCCGGCGCCCCGCAGCCTCCGGGCGCTCCCGGGGCTCCCTCTGCTCACGGTGCCGTGCACCACGCCGAGACGGTCCTGTCCGCTCCGCCGGTGGCCGGGCCGGGCGCGCCCCCGCCGCCCGCGCCGGGCGCACTCGGCATGCCGCACCCGCCCGGCGCCCCGGGCGTCCCCCCGGCGCCGGGCGCCTCCGCCGTGCCCCCCGGCACTCCGGGCGTCCCCGGCATGCCCCCCAGCGCTCCGGGCGTGCAGCCCCCCATGCCCCCCGCTGCCATGCCCCCCGGTCCCATGCCGCCAGGGGCCGCCATGCCCGGACCGGCACCGGCGTACGGCTATCCGCAGCAGGGGCAGCCGACCGTCGGTCCCGGTTACCAGGCCGTGCTGCGGTACCGCGCGCAGGACGGGTCGGAGCAGCAGCTGATCCGGCGTTCGGCGCCGGGGACGCCGCACCCGGAGTGGCAGATCTTCCACGAGCTGCGGGCCATGAACGTGCCGCCGGACCAGGTGCTGGAGCTGCACACGGAGTTGGAGTCGTGCGAACTGCCGGGGGCGTACTGCGCACGGATGATCCGGGAGCAGTGGCCGCAGGCGCGGATCGCGAGCATCGCGCCGTACGGCACGGACCACGCGAGCCGGCAGCAGGGCATGCGGCAGCTGCTGGCGCACCAGGGCGAGTTGCACCAGGTGGCGGACGGTCCCGCGCGGCCCGCGCCGGTGCGGGCGCCGCTGCCCCCGGTGCAGGCCGCGCCGCCGGTGCCCCCGGAGGGGATCGCGCAGGAGCTGGCGGCGGCGTTCGGGCCGGGGATCTTCCGGTTCGAGCAGCAGGCGGTGTCCCGGCAGGGCGTGCCGCCGATCGTGGCGCACACGCTGGTCGTGGCGGGGCTGCCGCTGGACATGGGTCCGTTCTTCTGGGCGCAGGCTCAGCCGGGCCGGCCGGTGCCGACGCTGGCGGAGCTGGCGGCGGAGCGCGGGGTGCTGCCGGCGGCGGACGCGGGGTCGTACCTGGTCATGGGCACGGACTTCGGCAAGGCGATCTGTGTGCAGTACGGGACGGCGAACATCGTGGCCGTGCCGGTGGAGGCGGGGCCGGGCGGTGCGCCGGTGCCGCCGCAGTTCGTGAACACCGGGCTGCCGGAGTTCACCCGGTGCCTGGCGCTGCTGGGCCGGATGTGGCGCCTCAGGTACGGGCTGAACCAGGAGCAGGCGGGCCGCTGGACCGTCGACTTCCAGGCGCAGCTGGCCGCCCTCGACCCGGCGGCGCTCGGTTCGCCGGAGAGCTGGTGGTCGGTGCTGCTGGAGCAGATGTGGGACGGGCTGCTGTAGCGCCGTGGCCGCCCGGCCTCCGGGTGTGAACATGCGGGCCCCGCACGTGCGCGTGCGGGGCCCGCTGCGTTGTCCGTCGGAGGGGCCGTTCGGAGCAGTGGCGTGACGTGCCTGCGGAGTGTCGCGTTATGAACCCTTACTCCCGATCCATCAAGATATGCGCGAAATCATCCTGTCGTGCAGGTCCGGTGGAGAGGGGTCCCCAGGGTGAGCAGCGCATCGATGCCGCCGCACGGCTTCGCGACCGTCCGGGGGCGTGGCTACCGTCCCGACCAGGTCGAGGCGTACCTGGAGGCGCTGTCCGAGGACCGGGACGCCGCCTGGGAGCGCGCCGCCCGGCTGACCGTGCTCGCCAAGGACATGGGGGCGGAGGCCGCGCTGTTGCGCGAGACCCTCGCCGAGCTCCCGCCGCAGACGTACGAGACGCTCGGGGAGGGCGCCCGGCAGCTGTACCAGTTCGTGCTCGACGAGGCGGACGCCCTGCGGGAACGCGCCCGGCGGGAGGCCGAGGAGGAGGTCGCGCGGGCCCGGGCGGACGCCGAGCGCGTCCTGGCGGAGGCGCGGGAGGCGGCGGACGCGGTCCGCGCGGAGGCCGACGAGCACGCCCGTCAGTGGCTCCTCGGTGTGCAGGCGGAGGCCGAGGGGATCCGCGTGGGTGCCCGGCGCGCGGTGAAGTCGGGGCGCATGGAGGCGCTCGCGGAGCTGCGTGAGGCGCGCCGGCGCACCGACGGCATGCTCGCCGAGCAGTCCCGGGAGCACGCCGCGCGCTGGGCCCGGGCCGAGCGGGAGGAGGCCGACCGGATGGCGGAGCTGGACGCCGGGCACGCCGAACGGGCGAGCCGGGCCGAGGCCGCGCTGGCCGACGCCGAGCGTGCCCTCGCGGAGGCCGAGGAGTACGCCCGCCGCTCCCCGGAGGAGGCAAGCGCGCGCGCCGAGGAGATCATCGCCGAGGCGCATGCGCAGGAGGAGCGCATCGCCGCGGAGACGGAACGGGTGCTGCGCGAGCACGGCGAGCTGTGGGACGAGATGCAGGCGCACATGGACTCCGTGCGCGACAGCCTCATCGAGCTGACCGGCCAGGTGGTCCTGGAGTAGCCGGCCGGCCCGGCGGAGGCGCCGGCACTCCCGTCAGCCCCCCTTCCGTACCGCCCCGGCCAGGATCCACCCCTCCACCGCCTCGTACTGGTGGCGCTGCCGTTCCGCCTTCGCGCGGCCCGACAGGACCGTGCCGAGCCAGCCGAAGAAGAACCCGGCGGGGATGGAGACGATGCCGGTGGTGGTGAACGGGAACCAGTTGAAGTCGGCGCCGGGGAACGCGGAGACGGGCGACCCGGAGACGAGGTTGGTGCCCGGCATGAGCAGCAGCACGGTCAGCGAGCCCCCGATCAGCGTGCCCAGCAGTCCGCCGCGGGTGTAGCGGCGCCAGAACAGGCCGTAGACCAGGGCGGGGGCGAGGGCGGAGGCGCCCAGGCAGAAGGAGAGCGTGACCAGGGGCTGCAGGCTGTGGTGCTGCACCAGCGTGGCCAGCAGGATCGTCGGCACTCCTATGGCGAGCGCCGAGACGCGGGCCAGGGTCATCTCGCGGCGGGCCGGCATCTCCTGCACCCGGGCGGCGAACACGTCGTGCGCCAGGGAGTTGGCGCAGGCGAGGATCATCCCGGCCACCGAGGCGAGCAGGGTCAGGAAGAGCGCGGTGGTGACCAGGGTGAACAGGAAGGTCTCCGCCGTCGACACGCCGGCGCCGAACACCGCGCGCGAGCCCATCAGGTACGCCGTGTTGCCCTGCGGGTCGGCCGTCGCGATCGCCGTACGCCCCAGCAGGGCCGTGGCGCCGAACCCCACCACCGTGATGACGAGGACGAACAGGGCGACCAGGGACACCGCCCAGGACATCGAGCGGCGCACCTGGCGGGCGCTGGAGGCGGTGTACATGCGCATGGTGATGTGCGGCAGGCAGGCGCCGCCGAGGACGACGGTCAGCTGGGAGGCGATCATGTCGACGCGGCCCGTGGGCGTGGTGCCGAACTCCAGCCCGGAGCGCAGGAACGCGGGCCCGGCGCCGCTCTGCCGCGCGGCGGCGGTGAACAGGGCGCCCGGGTCCCAGTCGAAGCGGCGCAGGACCAGCAGGGCGACCGCGGCGCCCGAGCCGATCAGCAGCACGATCTTCACGATCTGGATGAGCGCGGTGCCCTTCATGCCGCCGATCGCGGCGTAGGCGATCATGAGGAGGCCGAGTCCCACGACGCACCCGGTCTTCAGGGACTCGTTGGTGAAGCCGAGGATGAAGGCCATCAGCTGCCCGGTCCCGGCCAGTTGGACGAGCATCAGCGGCAGCAGCGCGGCGATGGTCACCGCGCAGGCCGTGACGCGTACGCAGCGGCCCGGCATGCGGCGGGCGAGGGCGTCGCCCATGGTGAACCGGCCCGCGTTGCGCAGGGGTTCGGCCAGCAGGAACATCAGCAGCATCAGCGACAGGGCCGTGCTGAGGGCGAGGACGACACCGTCGTAGCCGCACAGGGCGATCACTCCGCCGGTGCCGAGGACGGTGGCGGCGGAGATGTAGTCGCCGGCGATGGCGAGGCCGTTGCGCAGCGGGGACAGGGAGCCGTAGCCGGTGTAGAACTCGTCCAGGTCGTCCCGGTCGGGGCCGGTCATCACGCACAGCAGCAGGGTCACGGTGGCGGCGGTGGAGAAGGCGACCAGGGACATCGTCTGCGCCGAGTCGCTGAAGCCGGTGGACGCCGCACCGGCGGCGGCCGTCATCGGGCCGCTCCGCGCCGCGCGTCCAGTTCGGCGTGCCTGCGGATGCGGTCGGCGAGGGGATCGACGTGCCGGCGCGCGGTGTGCTCGTACAGGGCGATCGCCAGCCAGGTGACCGGGAGTTGCACGAGGGCGAGCAGCAGTCCGGCGGGGATGCCGTCGGCGACCGTGCGCGTCATGGTGCCGGGCGCGTACGCGGACAGGACGAGGAACAGCGTGAAGTAGCCGAGCGCGGTGAGCGTGGCCGTGCGCCGCTGCCAGCGGTAGGCGCCGCGCAGCACGCGCAGGTCACTGTGCCGGCCGAGGGGTTCGCGCGGCACCCGGCGGGCCGGGCGCGCCGGTTCGGGCGGCGCGGGCGGCTGCCAGGGGTAGGTGGGCGCCCCCGGGTGCGACGGCTCGCGCGGGGGCGGGGGGTACGAGGGGAAGGGTGCGTGGGACGGGTGGGCGGAGTACGGGGGACGGGGTGCGGGGGACGGCTGCGGCGGGTCGTAGGACATCCCGGGGCTCCTTGCGTGGCTCGGGTCCGTGGCGGCGGACCGCAGGGAGGTGGGGGAGCTGAGTCACGCACGCTACTCGCGCGCCGCGGGCCGCGCGGCGTTTTCACCGAACTGGCCGGTCGGTATGCGCTTTCCCCGGGAGGACGCGCCCCACCTGGGGTGTTACCCGCGTTAACCCTGCCCGGTTCAGTCCTGGAGCACCGGGAACCGCCGGGGCGCCACCAGCAGCAGCACCACGAAGGCCACGGCCGCCGCGCCCGCCGCCCCGAGATACACCGCGTGGACCGCGCCGGCGATGGCCCGCCGGGTCGCCTCGGGGGCCGTACCGGCGTCCAGCGCGCGCGTGACGGAGTCCAGGTCGCCCGCCCCGCCGAGCCGCGCGGCCAGCACACCGTTGGCGACGGCGCCGAACAGGGACGCGCCGAGGGTCTGGCCGGTCTGCCGGCAGAACAGGACCGACGCGGTCGTGGTGCCCCGCTCCGACCAGCCCACGGTCGACTGCACCCCCACGATCAGCGGCAGCTGGAACAGCCCCAGCGCCCCGCCGAGCAGCAGCATCAGCAGCGTCGGCTGCCACCACGACCCCGGGTACGGCAGGAACGGGAACGCGCACAGGATCAGCGCGGCCAGGCCGATGCCGAGCAGCGCGGTGTCCCGGAAGCCGATCCTCCGGTAGACGTGCTGGCTGAGCGCGGCCGACACCGGCCAGCTCAGCGTCCACACCGACAGCACGAACCCGGCGGCCACCGGCGCGAGCCCGAGCACCGACTGCGCGTACGTCGGCAGGAACACGCTCGGCGCCACCATCAGCAGCCCCAGCGCGCCCAGCGCCAGATTGACGGCCGCGATCGTCCGGCGCCGCCACACCCACCCGGGGATGATCGGCTCCGCGGCCCGCCGCTCGATCCGGACCACCACGGCCACCAGTGCCAGGCCCGTGCCGAACAGGGCCAGCGACGGCGCCGACAGCCACGGCCACGCGACCCCGCCCTGCACCAGCGCGGTCAGCAGCACCCCGCCGCACGCGAACACCGCGAGCGCGCCGGCCCAGTCCACGCGCGCCCGGCGTGCCTTCTCCCGCTCCGGCTCGTGCAGATGACGGACGATCAGCCACAGGGCGGCGGCGCCGATCGGCAGGTTGACCAGGAAGATCCAGCGCCAGTCGGCGTAGGCGGCGAGCACCCCGCCGAGCCCGGGGCCGGCCACCGCGGAGACCGCCCACACCGTGGAGAGCTTGGACTGGATCTTCGGGCGTTCCGCCAGCGGGTACAGATCGGCGGCCAGCGTCTGCACCGTGCCCTGCAACGCCCCGCCGCCCAGGCCCTGCACGATCCGGAACGCGATCAGCGCCCCCATGTTCCAGGCCGCCGCGCACAGCACGGAGCCCAGCAGGAACACGGCCGCGCCCGCCACCAGCACCGGCTTGCGGCCGAAGGTGTCGGAGAGTTTGCCGTACACGGGGAGCGTGACGGTGACGGCCAGCAGATAGCCGGAGAACAGCCAGGAGAAGACGGAGAACCCGCCGAGGTCGCCGACGATCTGCGGTACGGCCGTGGAGACCACGGTGGAGTCGAGCGCGGCCAGTGCCATCGCCAGCATCAGCGCGGCGACCACCGCGCCCCGCCGCCGGGTGTCCTGGCGCCGGCCGGCCCCGCCGCGTATCGCCGGTGTCGTACTCCCCACCGCGCACCCCTCCCGTGGTCCCTGCCGGACGCTGCCCGTGCCCCCTGCACGTATCACCGGGACGACAGCTTCCCACGGTGTGCGGGGCTTGCGCCTGACGCGGCGGAAGGGTGGAGGCTTTCCGCACCGAAGGGTGGAGGCGCCCCTGAGAACGGCTCCACCCGGCGGTGGAGCACCCCTAGGGGTTCCTCCGTACTACGGCTCGGGGAGGGTTCGTCCCGGCGGAGGACGAGACGGGACACGGGTGCTCCTTAACCTGGCTTTACGCCGCTGGGGGGCGGCGGACCGCACCGGCGGGGGGTGGGGATTACCCCCGGGAAAGACGGGGCTCCGCACCAGCGCGTGACGCCCCCGCCGACCGCGAGACTCAACGACGTAAATCCAGGACGACGCCCGGAACACCGGGACATCGACCACGACCTGTCAACCGACATAGGAGACATACCGTGACTTCGGCTGTGACCATTCCCGGGCACGGGGGCGATTCGGAGGGTGCGGCGCGAAGCGCCTCGATGAGGGGTGGCGGCCGGGTGACGGGAGGGCGTACGGCCGTTGCCGCGCGGGCGCGGCAGGTCGTGAAGGCGTACGGGTCCGGCGAGACCCGTGTCGTCGCCCTGGACCACGTCGACGTGGACATCGCCCGCGGCCAGTTCACCGCGATCATGGGCCCCTCCGGGTCCGGCAAGTCCACCCTGATGCACTGCCTCGCCGGCCTCGACACGGTGACGAGCGGTCAGATCCACCTCGACGAGACCGAGATCACCGGCCTGAAGGACAAGAAGCTCACCCAGCTGCGCCGGGACCGGATCGGCTTCATCTTCCAGGCGTTCAACCTGCTGCCGACGCTGAACGCGATCGAGAACATCACGCTGCCCATGGACATCGCCGGCCGCAGGCCCGACCGGGCCTGGCTGGACCGCGTGGTGGAGACCGTCGGGCTCGCCGGGCGCCTCAAGCACCGCCCCACCCAGCTCTCCGGCGGCCAGCAGCAGCGCGTCGCCGTGGCCCGCGCGCTCGCCGCCCGCCCGGAGATCATCTTCGGCGACGAGCCGACCGGGAACCTCGACTCGCGCGCCGGAGCGGAGGTGCTCGGCTTCCTGCGCCGCTCGGTGGACGAACTCGGCCAGACCATCGTCATGGTCACCCACGACCCCGTGGCCGCCTCCTACGCCGACCGCGTGCTCTACCTCGCCGACGGCCGGATCGTCGACGAGATGTACCAGCCGACGGCCGAACAGGTCCTGGACCGCATGAAGGACTTCGACGCCCGGGGGCGCACGTCATGACCGTGCTGAAGACCTCGATGCGCAACTTCCTCGCGCACAAGGGCCGCATGGCGCTGTCGGCGGTCGCCGTCCTGCTGTCGGTGGCGTTCGTGTGCGGCACGCTCGTGTTCACCGACACGATGAACACCACCTTCGACAAGCTGTTCCAGGCCACCTCCTCCGACGTCCAGGTCAGCGCCAAGGGCTCCTCCGACACCGGGGAGACCACCTCGCGCACCGGCAAGCCGCCCGTGCTGCCCGCCTCCGTGGTCGGCGAGGTCCGCAAGGCCCGGGGCGTGCGCTCGGCCGAGGGCACGGTGTTCTCCACCGCGGTGACCGTCGTCGACGCCGACAAGGACAAGCTGTCGCCCAGCAGCGGCGCGCCCACCATCGTTGGCAGCTGGAACGGCAACGACGCCCGGACCATGGAGATCACCTCCGGTACGGCGCCCAAGGGCCCGGACCAGGTGATGGTCGACGCCGACACCGCCGACAAGCACCACCTGAAACTCGGCGACGAGATCGGCGTGATCACGGCCGTCGGCGCGCACCACGCGCGCGTGTCCGGCATCGCCGCCTTCAAGGTCACCAACCCCGGCGCGGCGATCTTCTACCTGGACACCAAGACCGCCCAGCGGACCCTCGTCGGCCGGACCGGCGTCTACACCGACGTCAACGTCATGGCCGCCCAGGGCGTGAGCGACGCGCAGCTGAAGAGGAACGTCACCGCCGTCCTCGGGCACGGCTACAAGGTGCAGACCGCCAAGGAGGTCGCCGACGCCAACCAGAAGGACGTCCAGAGCTTCCTGAACGTCATGAAGTACGCGATGCTCGGCTTCGCCGGGATCGCCTTCCTCGTCGGCATCTTCCTGATCATCAACACCTTCTCCATGCTGGTCGCCCAGCGCACCCGCGAGATCGGGCTGCTGCGCGCCATCGGCTCCTCCCGCAAGCAGGTCAACCGGTCCGTGCTGGTCGAGGCGCTGCTGCTCGGCGTGCTCGGCTCGGTGCTCGGCGTCGGCGCGGGCGTCGGCATCGCGATCGGCCTGATGAAACTCATGGGCCAGATGGGCATGAACCTGTCCACCGACGACCTCACCGTGGCCTGGACCACCCCCGCGATCGGCCTCCTCCTCGGCGTGATCGTCACCGTCCTCGCCGCCTACCTGCCCGCCCGGCGCGCCGGCAAGGTCTCGCCGATGGCCGCCCTGCGCGACGCCGGCGCCCCGGCCGACGCCAAGGCCGGCGCCGTGCGCGCCGTCATCGGCCTGCTCCTGACCGCCGCCGGCGGCTGGTGCCTGTACACCGCCGCCACCGCCGACCAGGCCAAGACCGGCTCCGGCTGGCTGGGCCTGGGCGTGGTGGCCACGCTCATCGGCTTCGTCGTCATCGGACCGCTGCTCGCCGCCGGACTGGTCCGCGTTCTCGGCGCGGTCATCCTGCGGGTCTTCGGGCCCGTGGGCCGCATGGCCGAACGCAACGCGCTGCGCAACCCGCGCCGCACCGGTGCCACCGGCGCCGCCCTGATGATCGGCCTCGCCCTGGTGGCCTGCCTGTCCGTGGTCGGCTCCTCCATGGTGGCCTCGGCCACCGAACAGCTCGACAAGACCGTGGGCACCGACTTCATCATCCAGGGCGAGCAGGAGTACAACCTGATCAAGCCGCAGATGGTGGAGAAGGTCAAGAACACGCCCGGTCTGGAGCGGGTCACCGAGTACAAGCTCCTGGACGCGTCCCTGACCACACCGGACGGCCGGGTCAGCAAGAAGGAGACCATCAACGCGGCCGACCCGACCTACGTGCAGGACCTGCGCACCAAGACCGTCGCCGGTGACCTCGCCGACGCCTACGAGCCCGACTCGATGTCCGTCTTCGAGGGCTTCGCCAAGGACCACGGCATCAAGCTCGGCTCCACGGTCGCCGTCCACTTCGAGGACGGCCGCACGGCGAAGCTGACGGTCCGCGCGATCACCAGCGACGACGTCGTCGTCGACAAGGGCGCCATGTACGTCTCCATCGCCACGGCCGCCAGGTACGTCCCGGCCGACCGCATGCCCCTCGACCAGCTGATGTTCGCCACCGCCAAGGACGGGCAGGAGGCCGCCGCCTACAAGGCGCTGAAGTCGGTACTGCGCGACGACCCGGCGCTGACCGTGCGCGACCAGACCGACTACAAGCAGGCGCTGAAGGACCAGATCGGCCAGCTGCTCAACATGATCTACGGCCTGCTGGCGCTCGCGATCATCGTCGCGGTCCTCGGTGTGGTGAACACCCTGGCCCTGTCGGTGGTCGAGCGGACCCGGGAGATCGGCCTCATGCGGGCCATCGGCCTCTCCCGCCGTCAGCTGCGCCGCATGATCCGCCTGGAGTCCGTGGTGATCGCCGTCTTCGGCGCCCTGCTCGGCCTCGGCCTCGGCATGGGCTGGGGGGCGACCGCCCAGAAGCTCCTCGCCCTGGAGGGACTGAACGTCCTGGAGATCCCCTGGCCGACGATCACCGGCGTCTTCGTCGGCTCGGCCTTCGTGGGCCTGTTCGCCGCGCTGATCCCGGCGTTCCGCGCGGGCCGCATGAACGTCCTGAACGCCATCGCGACCGACTAGCGGACAGCCGCGCGAGCTGAGCCGACGGCCACCGCACACGGGGGTTGCGGCGGGCGGACCCGGTGCCGGGGAGTCCTCAGGGACTGTCCGGCACCGGGTTTCCGCGCTGTCCGGCCGCCCGGGGTTGTCCACAGCCCCCCGCACCGCCGCCCACGCCGTCGTACGCTGGACAGCCCCGGCCCGTCACACGAGTCGGGCCCTTCGTGTTGCCGACCCCCTGGACGGAAAGCCCCTCCATGAGCCTGCACGGTCTGCTCGACGCCGTAGTCAAGGACCCCGCCCTCGCGGAAGCGATCAGGGCGGCGGCGGACGGCAACCGCCCGCACGTCGACCTCGTCGGCCCCCCGGCCGCCCGCCCCTTCGCGATCGCCGCGCTGGCCCGCGAGGCCGGCCGCCCGGTGCTGGCGGTCACCGCGACCGGCCGGGAGGCCGAGGACCTGGCCGCCGCCCTGCGCTCCCTGCTGCCCGAGCAGGGCGTCGTGGAGTACCCCTCCTGGGAGACCCTCCCGCACGAGCGGCTCAGCCCCCGCAGCGACACCGTCGGCCGCCGCCTCGCCGTCCTGCGCCGCCTCGCCCACCCCAGCCCCGACGACCCCGAGACCGGCCCGGTCTCCGTCGTCGTGGCCCCCGTGCGCTCCGTGCTCCAGCCGCAGGTCAAGGGCCTCGGCGACCTGGAGCCGGTGGCCCTGAGGACCGGCCGGAGCGCCGACCTGAACGATGTCGTCGAAGCCCTCGCGGCCGCCGCCTACGCGCGCGTGGAGCTGGTCGAGAAGCGCGGCGAGTTCGCCGTGCGCGGCGGCATCCTGGACGTCTTCCCGCCCACCGAGGAACACCCCCTGCGCATCGAGTTCTGGGGCGACGACGTCGAGGAGATCCGCTACTTCAAGGTCGCCGACCAGCGCTCCCTCGAAGTCGCCGAGCACGGCCTGTGGGCGCCGCCGTGCCGCGAGCTGCTGCTCACCGACGACGTCCGCGCACGCGCGCGTGCCCTCGCCGAGGAACACCCGGAGCTGGGCGAACTCCTGAACAAGATCGCCGAGGGCATCGCGGTCGAGGGCATGGAGTCCCTGGCCCCGGTCCTGGTGGACGACATGGAGCTGCTGCTCGACGTCCTGCCCAAGGGCGCCATGGCCGTCGTCTGCGACCCCGAACGCGTCCGCACCCGCGCCGCCGACCTCGTCGCCACCAGCCAGGAGTTCCTCCAGGCGTCCTGGGCGGCCACCGCCGGCGGCGGCGAGGCCCCGATCGACGTGGGCGCGGCCTCCCTGTGGTCCATCGCCGACGTCCGCGACCGGGCCCGCGAGCTGGACATGATGTGGTGGTCGGTGTCCCCGTTCGCCGCCGACGAGGAACTGGACGCGGACACCCTCAAGCTCGGCATGCACGCCCCCGAGACCTACCGCGGCGACACCGCGCGGGCCCTCGCCGACACCAAGGGCTGGCTCGCCGACGGCTGGCGCACGGTGTTCGTCACCGAGGGCCACGGCCCGGCCGCGCGCACGGTGGAGGTCCTCGGCGGCGAGGGCATCGCCGCCCGCCTCGACAACGACCTCGGCGAGCTGAGCCCGTCGGTGGTGCACGTCTCCTGCGGCTCGATCGAGTACGGCTTCGTGGACCCGGCGCTCAGGCTCGCCGTCCTCACCGAGACCGACCTGTCCGGCCAGCGCGCCGCCGGCCGCGACGGCACCCGCATGCCCGCCCGCCGCCGCAAGACCATCGACCCGCTCACCCTGGAACCGGGCGACTACATCGTCCACGAACAGCACGGCGTCGGCCGCTACATCGAGATGGTGCAGCGCACCGTGCAGGGCGCCACCCGCGAGTACCTGGTCGTGGAGTACGCGCCCGCCAAGCGCGGCCAGCCCGGCGACCGGCTGTACATCCCGACCGACCAGCTGGAGCAGATCACCAAGTACGTCGGCGGCGAGGCACCCACCCTGCACCGCCTGGGCGGCGCCGACTGGACGAAGACCAAGGCGCGCGCGAAGAAGGCCGTCAAGGAGATCGCCGCCGACCTGATCAAGCTCTACAGCGCCCGCATGGCCGCCCCCGGCCACGCCTTCGGCGCCGACACCCCCTGGCAGCGCGAGCTGGAGGACGCCTTCCCCTACGCGGAGACCCCCGACCAGCTCACCACCATCGCCGAGGTCAAGGAGGACATGGAGAAGTCGGTCCCCATGGACCGCCTGATCTGCGGCGACGTCGGCTACGGCAAGACCGAGATCGCGGTGCGGGCCGCCTTCAAGGCCGTACAGGACGGCAAGCAGGTCGCCGTCCTCGTCCCCACGACCCTGCTGGTGCAGCAGCACTTCGGCACGTTCTCCGAGCGGTACGGACAGTTCCCGGTGAACGTGCGCGCGCTGTCCCGCTTCCAGACCGACACCGAGGCCAAGGCCGTCCTGGAAGGGCTGAAGGACGGCTCGGTGGACGTCGTCATCGGCACCCACCGCCTGTTCTCCTCGGAGACCAAGTTCAAGGACCTGGGCCTGGTCATCGTCGACGAGGAGCAGCGCTTCGGCGTCGAGCACAAGGAGCAGCTGAAGAAGCTCCGCGCCAACGTCGACGTGCTGACGATGTCCGCCACCCCGATCCCGCGCACCCTGGAGATGGCGGTCACCGGCATCCGCGAGATGTCCACGATCACCACGCCCCCGGAGGAGCGCCACCCGGTGCTCACCTTCGTCGGGCCCTACGAGGAGAAGCAGATCGGCGCCGCCATCCGCCGCGAACTGCTGCGCGAGGGCCAGGTCTTCTACATCCACAACCGCGTCGAGTCCATCGACCGCGCCGCCGCCAGACTCCGCGAGATCGTCCCCGAGGCACGGATCGCCACGGCCCACGGACAGATGTCGGAGTCCGCCCTGGAGCAGGTCGTCGTCGACTTCTGGGAGAAGAAGTTCGACGTCCTCGTCTCCACCACGATCGTCGAGTCCGGCATCGACATCTCCAACGCCAACACCCTGATCGTGGAGCGCGGCGACACCTTCGGCCTGTCCCAGCTGCACCAGCTGCGCGGCCGGGTCGGACGCGGTCGCGAGCGCGGCTACGCGTACTTCCTGTACCCGCCGGAGAAGCCGCTGACGGAGACCGCGCACGAGCGCCTCGCCACCATCGCCCAGCACACCGAGATGGGCGCCGGCATGTACGTCGCGATGAAGGACCTGGAGATCCGCGGCGCCGGCAACCTGCTCGGCGGCGAGCAGTCCGGGCACATCGCGGGCGTCGGCTTCGACCTGTACGTCCGCATGGTCGGCGAGGCCGTCGCGGACTACCGGCGCCAGCTGGAGACGGGCGGGATCGAGGAGGAGGCCCCGCTCGAGGTCAAGATCGAGCTTCCGGTCGACGCGCACGTCCCGCACGACTACGCGCCCGGCGAGCGGCTGCGCCTCCAGGCGTACCGCTCGATCGCCTCCGCCAACTCCGAGGAGGACATCAAGGCCGTCCGCGAGGAACTCACCGACCGCTACGGCAAGCTGCCCGAGCCGGTGGAGAACCTGCTGCTGGTCGCCGGGCTGCGGATGCTCGCACGCGCGTGCGGCGTCGGCGAGATCGTCCTCCAGGGCACCAACATCCGCTTCGCGCCGGTGGAACTGCGCGAGTCGCAGGAACTGCGGCTCAAGCGGCTCTACCCGGGCACGGTCGTCAAGCCCGCCGCGCACCAGGTGCTGGTCCCGCGGCCGAAGACCGCGAAGGTGGGCGGCAAGCCGCTGGTCGGCCGCGAACTGCTGGCCTGGGTGGGCGAGTTCCTGACGTCGATCCTGGGGTGAGGGCCGGTGCGCGGGGGCGGCTCGGGGGCGCGCGTGCGGATCGGTGAGCTGGCCGAGGCCACCGGGACGACACCGCGCGCCCTGCGCCACTACGAGCAGCACGGCCTGATCACGTCCGTGCGCGCGGCCAACGGCTACCGCACGTACGACACCGGCACGGCCGTCCGGGTCCGCAACATCCGCCGGCTGCTGGAAGCGGGCCTCACCCTGGACGACGTACGGGCGTTCCTGCCCTGCCTGGACGGCGACGTCACCGCCGGCCCGGCCTCCGCCGGGGCGCTGCGGGTCGCCCGGGCCCGGCTGGCCGTGCCGGACGCCCGCATCGCGGCCCAGACGGCTGTCCGGGACCGGCTGGCGGCGGCGCTGCGGGAGGCGGGCGACGCGGTGCCCTGAACGGGCCGGGTCAGGCGACCACCGCTCCGCCGTCCACCGGCAGCACCACCCCCGTCACGAACGACGCCCCCGGGGAGGCGAGCCGGCTGACGGCCCAGGCGACCTCCTCGGGCCGGCCGATCCGGCCGAGCGGGGTGTGGTCGAGCTGCCACGCGCGCAGGGCGGCGCGCTGCTCAGGGGTGAAGCCGGCGTGGTCGGCGATCGGGGTCTCGATCGCGCCCGGGGCCACGGCGACCACCCGGATGCCGTGCGGCGCCAGTTCCACCGCCCAGCTGCGGGTCAGCGTCTCCAGCGCCGCCTTGCCCGCCGCGTACAGGGAGTTGCCGGGCCAGGCGCGCTGGCCCACCGAGGTGGTCACGTTCACCACGACACCCCGGCTCTCGGTCAGCGCGGGCAGCGCCGCCTGGGTGAGCAGCACGGGCGCGAGGAGGTTCGTCTCCAGCAGCGGCCGTACCGACGCACGCGTGTAGCCGCGCAGGGAGTCGGTGGTGACGACGGCCGCGTTGTTGACGAGCACGTCGATCCGGCCGTACCGCTCCAGCGCGGCCCGTACGACGGTTGCGGGCCCGTCCTCGGCGGTCAGGTCGGCGGACAGGGGCGTGATCCCGGGATGTCCCCCGGCGGTCTCGGCCAGCGGTGCGGCCCGGCGGCCGACGGCGAGGACCCGGGCGCCCTCGGCGGCGAAGGCACGCGCGGTGGCGCGGCCGATCCCGGTGCCGGCGCCGGTGACGAGGACGGTACGGGGACCTGGGACGTGGCTGTTCTCGGTCATGCGAGGATCGTCGGACCCTGACGCCAGCGGCAAGGTCAAGCCCGGCCCCGGGGGCGCTCGTACGGCAACGGCCCGTCAGAATCCCCGCCAAGCGCCCGATTTGCTTCCCGACGCCCCCTTTGCGCTGGCATCCGGCGGCCCAGGAAGGGAAGTTACGGTGGTGAGCGAAACGATCCGCCCGCGCCCGCGGGGCGGATCCAGGGCGAGCGAGGGAGACGCACCGTGACGCGTCCGAGGGGCGGAGCGGCCATCGCCGTGGCGGCGCTGGTCGCCGTGACCGGCTGCACGGCCGAGCAGACCGGAGGGGCCTCCGGGCCCGCACGGAGCGGAAGCGGGGGCGCAGCCCTGGCCGCCGCCGACTCGCTGACCGTCAAGGGGCGCGCACCGAAGACCGGTTACTCCCGGGAGCGGTTCGGCACCGCCTGGGCGGACACCGACTCCAACTCCTGCGACACCCGCGACGACATCCTCAAGCGCGACCTGAAGCAGGTGCGGTTCACCGGCGGCAGCTGCAAGGTCTCCTACGGCCTGCTGGACCCCGACCCCTACTCCGGCAAGGACATCACCTACCGGCGCGGTCGCAGCCAGGTCGACATCGACCACGTCGTCGCCCTCTCCGACGCCTGGCAGAAGGGCGCCAAGTACTGGGACGCCAGTAAGCGCATAGCGCTGGCCAACGACCCCCTGAACCTCCTCGCGGTCGACGCGAGCACCAACCGCGGCAAGGGCGACGGCGACGCGGCCACCTGGCTGCCGCCCAACAAGTCCTACCGGTGCGCCTATGTGGCGGCGCAGGTCGCGGTCAAGAAGAAGTACGGCCTGTGGGTCACCGCGGCCGAGCGGGCCGCCATGAAGAAGGTCCTCGCCGGCTGCCCGGACCAGAAGCTCCCCGCCGGCGGCAACCCCACCACGGCGCCCGAGCGCTTCCGGGCCCGGTGACCCGCCCGGCCGGCGGCGAAATCGCTGTCCCGGCCCGGGCCGTACCGCCTACCGTGACCGCCATGGACATCAAGGTGAGCACCCTCGCCGAGCGGCCCGACCGGCTCCCGGCGGTGCTCGGCATGACCGACACCTGGCCCGAGTTCGTCACCCACGACCTCGTCGGCAACGCCCACTACGGCCGCATCCCCGCCGAACTGCCGCAGTACACGCTGTTCGCCGAGGACGCGGACGGCCGGGTCGTCGCCCACGCCTACAGCGTGCCGTTCGCCCTCGGCCTGGACGGCCGGCGCACCCTGCCGGCCCGCGGCTGGGACCAGGTCCTGGTGTGGGCCTTCGCCGACCTGCGCCACGGCACCCGCCCGGACACCGTCAGCGCCGTCGCGGTCACCATCGCCCCGCACGCCCAGGGCCGGGGCCTGTCGTCCGTCATGCTCTCGGCGATGCGCGACAACGCCCGTGCCCGCGGCTTCCGCGAGGTCGTCGCCCCCGTCCGCCCCAACGCCAAGCACCGCGAGCCGCACACCCCGATCGCCGAGTACGCCCACCGCCTGCGCCCCGACGGGCTGCCCGAGGACCCGTGGCTGCGCGTGCACGCCCGGGCCGGCGCCACCATCGACTCCATCGCCCCGGCCTCCATGACCGTGACCGGCTCGCTGGAGGAGTGGCGGCGCTGGACCGGGCTGCCCTTCGACGGTTCGGGCGACGTGGAGGTGCCCGGCGCGCTGGTCCCGGTCCGCTGCGAAGCGGAGCACGGGTACGCCGTCTACACCGAGCCCAACGTCTGGATGCGGCACCGCCTGTGACCCCGCGGCGGGCCGCACCGCGCTTCAGCGGTTACAGCGCGTCCAGGTCGACGATCTCGCCCGTGGGCTTGCGCGCGGGCACCGGCTTGCCGTAGTCGAGGAACGACAGGTGCTCCGGCTCCTTCCCGCCGGACACGCTGTCGACCCGCAGCAGGTACGGCTTGCCCTCGGTCGCCACGTACGCCGTGTAGCGCTCCTTGCCGTCCTTCTCGTGCAGGGCGATCGCGGGCGTGCCGTCGACCCGCGTGGTCTTCCCGCGGGTGGTGCCCGCCGTGTCGCCGTCGCTCACGTCACCGAGGACCGAGTCCAGGTCGCAGAAGCTCGCGATGTCCTTGGCGTCCTGGCCCTTCACGGCCATCTTGGTCCACTTCCCGGCCAGCATGTCCACGGCCGCCTCCGTGTCCTCCTTGGACTCGCCCTTGCTCTGGGCACGCAGGAACGCCTCGTCGTACTTCATGTAGACGGTGCTGCCCGTCTTGATCAGCTGGGCCTTGCCCTGGCCGCCCATGCTCATCGTGCCGGCGCACTCGCCCTCGTGGTTGACCGCCATGTCGATCTCGATGACGCCCTTGCTCTCGTCGTCGGTGACCCGGCCCTTCAGCCGCACGGACGAGGCACCCGTGGTGGCCTTCAGCGCGCGTTCGGTGATCTCGGCGCCGCTCAGCCCGGCGAACGGCCCCTTCGGCTTGCTGTCCGCCGAGTCCTGCCCCGGCAGGCAGCCCGTGGTGAGTCCCGCGGTGGCCGCGGCGGCGAGACAGAGGGCGGCAAGTGCGGTACGACGCATGACAGTTCCTTGTGAGAGAGGTGGGTGGTGGGCGCGGAGCCGAGGGGCTCCGCGGGGTGCGGTGGTGCGGGACCGGCACGGGGTGTCGTACCCCGCGCCGGGGCGGGCGGACGGGCCGGGCCGGACGGGTCAGGCCTTCTTCCAGGTGCCGCAGTCGTTCGTCTTGAAGTAGGCGTCCGACGGGCTGATGGTGACGACGGCCGTGCCGGTGACGTTGTTGTTGGCGATGATGGAGTCGAGCCCGTGGCCGGCGTCCTTCGTACGCTCCCAGTAGCAGGAGTCGTCGGCGTTCCCGGTCGACCTGTAGGTGCCGGGCGCGATGTCCGTACCGACCTTGAACATACCCCCGTCGCCGTCCATCGAGGAGGCGGGCGTGCCCTTCGCCTTCGGGTCCACGGCCTGCCAGTCCTCGCAGCCGCTGGACTTGAACAGCTTGTCGGTGGGCTTGATGGTCACGTAACTCGTGCCGCTGACGTTGTCGTTGGCGAGCAGGGAGTCCAGTTCGCCGGAGGCGTCCTTGGCGCGCTCCCAGTAGCACATGCCGTCGTCGTTGCCGGTCGTGCGGTACGTCCCCGGCTTCACGTCGGTGCCGACCCGGTACTCACCGTCGCCCCCGAACGCGGCCTTCTTCTCCTCGGCCTTCTTCGCGTCGGCCTTCTCGGCGCCCCCCGAGTCCTTCTCGCCGCCGGACCGGTGCCCGGCCGACGCCGAGGAGCCTTTGTCGCCACCGCCGGAGCCGCCGGACCCGCCGTCCTTGCCGTCGCCGCCGGCGTTGGCGGACACGGCACCGATGACGACGATCCCCACGACGGCACCGAGCGCGACCTTGGCCTTCATGCCCATGGCGAACCCCTCCCCAGATCCTGCGGCCTCCCCCTCCGGCGGCCGCTCGTTCGCTGGGTCAATAAGACCAGAGCTTGTGAACCGAGTCAACACGATTCACAGATTGATGCCGGTACACGCTCGTGAATCGGTAGATCTTGTGTACGTCGGTATGCTCAGTGCTCACACGGGACGAGGGGAGCGGGGCCGGTGCACGACAACGCGACAGAGGTGACCGCGGCCGGTATCGCGCGGCTGGCCGGAGTGGGCAGGGCCGCCGTCAGCAACTGGCGCCGTCGGCACGCCGACTTCCCGAAGCCGGTGGGCGGCACCGAGACCAGCCCGTCCTTCGCGCTCGCCGAGGTCGAGGCCTGGCTGCGCAAGCAGGGCAAGCTCGCCGAGGTCCCGCTGCGCGAACGCGTCTGGCAGCAACTCGCCGGGCACCCGGAAGGGCCGCTGACGGCCCTGGTCCACACCGGCTGTGTGCTGCTGCTGATCCACGAGCGGCCCACCGTCTGGCTCGACGCGAGCGCGGGCTCCGACGCACGGCTGGCCGCGATCCTGTCCGGGGCCCTGGACGAGGTGCTGGTCCCGCGGCTCGGCCTCCCGGCGGGACGCGCGGCGCGGGAGGCCGGTGTGAAGCCGGGCCCTGAGGCAGGCGGCGCGGACGGGGCTGCCGGCGCCCGTGCCGTGAAGCCCGCCGGTGCGCACACCGGCACAGGCGCCCCCGAGGGCGGCAGCCGACAGAGCGCCCCCGCCCTGCGGACCCCCACCGGCCCCCAACTCCTCCTCTCCGCCCCCCTCCTGCGCGGTGCCGCCGAACTGGCCGCCGAGACGGGGGCGCGACAGGCGTTCGAGTTCCTGCTGGGCCGGCACCTGGACGCCAACCCCCGCCAGTACACGCTCACCCCGGCCGAACTCGCCGGTCTCATGGCCGACCTCGCCGGCCCGGCCCGCACCGTCCTCGACCCGGCCTGCGGCACCGGCGCCCTGCTGCGCGCCGTGGCCCCCCGCCCCGGCCAGGAGCTGTACGCCCAGGACAGCGCCCCCGAACTCGCCGCGATCAGCGCGCTGCGGCTCGCGCTGCACAGCCGGGCCACCGTGCGCGCCGCCGCCGGGGACACGCTGCGCGCGGACGCGCACCCCGGGCTGCGCGCCGACGTGGTCCTGTGCCATCCGCCGTTCAACGAGCGCAACTGGGGCCACGACGAACTCGCCTACGACCCCCGCTGGGAGTACGGCTTCCCGGCCCGCACCGAGTCCGAGCTGGCCTGGGTGCAGCACGCGCTGGCCCGGCTGGCCGACGGCGGCACGGCCGTGCTGCTCATGCCGCCGGCCGCCGCCTCCCGCCGTTCCGGGCGCCGGATCCGCGCCGACCTGCTGCGCCGGGGCGCGCTGCGGGCCGTGGTCGCGCTGCCGGTCGGGGCGGCACCGCCGTACAACATCCCGCTGCACCTGTGGGTGCTGCGCCGGCCCGACCGTGCGCCGGCGGCGCCCGAGGTGCTGCTCGTGGACACCGGGAGGTTCGCCGGGGAGGGGCGCGGCGGTCCGGACTGGGAGGCGGTTCGGGAGGCGGTGACGGACGCCTGGGGCGCCTTCACGCGCGGGGGGCGGCTGGAGGAGCGGCCGGGGCTCGCCCGTTCCGTTCCGGTCATCGACCTCCTGGACGACGACGTGGACCTGGCCCCCGCCCGCCATCTGCCGCCGGCCGCGGTCGCCGACGGCGCGGAGCAGCTCACGCGGGTGCGCGAGCGCCTGGGCGCGACCCTCCGCCTGACCGCCGACCTCACCCCGCCCCCGGCCGACCCGTCGCCGGCCGCGCGCTGGCCGCTCACCACGATCGGCGAACTCGCGCGCGGGGGCGCGCTGGTGATGCGCTCCGGAGGCAACGGCGGCCACGCGCGCGTGCCGGTGCTCACCGACCACGACGTCCTCGCCGGCACGGCGCCCTCGGGCACGCTTCCGGAGAGCGAGGAGGAGGCCGTACTGACCGAGCCGGGCGATGTCGTCGTCCCGGTGCTCGGCGGGGGGTCGGTGGCGCGCGTGATCGACGAGACGACCGCCGGCGCGGTCCTCGGGCGCAACCTCGTGCTGCTGCGCCCGGACCGGACGGCGCTCGACCCGTGGTTCCTCGCCGGGTTCCTGCGCGGTACGGCCAACAACCGGCAGGCCAGCAGCTATGCCTCCACGGCGACCCGGCTGGACGTGCGCAGGCTCCAGCTGCCCCGGCTCCCGCTGGAGGAACAGCGGCGCTACGGCGACCGGTTCCGCGCGCTGGACGAGTTCGAGCGGGCGCTCAGGCAGGCGGGCCGGCTCGGGGAGCAGCTGGTGCGCGGGATGTACGACGGACTGACGGACGGCACGGTCGCACCCGGCTGAACCCGCTCCGACCGGTCCCGGCCGGGCCGAACCGCGGGAAGCGGCCGACCGGCGTGAAGTGATCAGTGCGACAACGGTTCGGTACAACCCGGGACCGGTTGTCCTTGTCGGCCTATACGCTCGGACTCCGACCGGGACACCGTCCCGTCGGCGTCCGTCCCATCCTTTTCCATCGGTCCCCATCGGCCCCCATCGGTCCAGGAGCAGTCATGTACGGCCACGGCGCGGTGCCGCCTCCCCGCAGCGCGGGAAAGGTCATCTCCCTGCGCGTGATGTTCGCGGCGGCCGGGGCGCTCAGCTGCGGAATGCTGTCGTGCCTGCCGTTGTTCCGGGTGGCCTTCGTGCGGGGCCGCTGGGCGGACTGGCTGACCGCCTGGCTGAGCCTGCCGCTGTCCATCACCGGGTTCGTGGTGGTGGGCGAACTCCCGGAGGAGGACTGGCGCAGCGACCTCGCGCTGGCGCTGCTCCTGCTGCTCGGCGTGGCGTCCGCGGTCTACTACCTGGTCATGGACATCCGGCTGCACCAGCGGCAGCAGCCCGCCGGGTTCGCCCCCGCCCACGCCGCCCCCCACGTCCCGCCCGTGCCCGGCCCCTACGGCTTCGGGCACGCGGCGCCGCCGTACACGGCGCCCGTACCGGCCCCGCAGCACCCCGTACCGCCCGCGCACCCCACGCCGCTGCCCCAGCCGCACACCCCCATACCCGGGCCGCCGCACACCTCGGCCGTGCCCCCGGTCCCCGTCCCGCGGACCGAGCCGCCCCAGCGCCCCGCGCCCGCCCGCATCGACCAGGTACGCGCCGAGCTGGACGAACTCAGCGACTATCTGCGCCGGCACGACGGACACGGGGGCCACGGCGAGGGCGGACGGTGACCGTGACGACGGGACGCATGGTCGCCGGCCGTTACGAACTGTCCACGCTCATCGGACAGGGCGGCATGGGCCAGGTCTGGACGGCGTACGACCGCAGGCTGGACCGTCGCGTGGCGGTGAAGCTGCTGCGCCCGGACAAGGTGGCGGGCCAGGAGGCGGACGAACTGCGCCGCCGGTTCGTGCGCGAGTGCCGGGTGACCGCGCAGGTGGACCACCCGGGTCTGGTGACGGTGCACGACGCGGGCAGCGAGGGCGAGGAGCTGTTCCTCGTCATGCAGTACGTCGACGGCGCCGACCTCTCCGACCACCTCGCCGAGCACGACCCGTACCCGTGGCAGTGGACGGTCGCGGTGGCCGCGCAACTGTGCGCGGTGCTGAGCGCCGTGCACGCCGTGCCGATCGTGCACCGCGACCTCAAGCCGCGCAATGTGATGGTGAAACAGGACGGCACGGTCACCGTCCTCGATCTGGGCGTGGCCTCGGTGATGGACACCGACACCACCCGCCTGACCCACACCGGTTCCCCGATCGGCTCGCCCGCCTACATGGCGCCGGAGCAGGCGATGGGCGGCGCGGTCGGCCCGTACACCGACCTGTACGCGCTCGGCGTGCTGATGCACGAACTGCTCAGCGGCGAGGTGCCGTTCGCCGGCTCCACGGCGCTGGGCGTGCTGCACCGGCACCTGTACGAGCCACCGCTGCCCGTGCGCCGGATCCGCCCGGAGGTCCCCGAGGAACTGGAGACCCTGGTGCTGAGGCTGCTCGCCAAGGACCCGCAGCACCGGCCTGCGTCCGCGCAGGAGGTGTACGAGGACCTGGCGCTGCTTCTGCCCGCGCGCGGCACGCCCACCGGAGCGCCGCTGGACCCCACGCGCCCCTTCCTGCGCCCGCACGCCCCCTGGCCGGACCGCGCGCGGACCCCCGCGCCCCAGCCCGCCCCCGTCGCGCCGGCACCACCGGTGGCCGAGAAGCCCGATGTCGCCGCCGCCGTCGACGAGGTCAAGCGCCTGCTGGGGGAGGGCCGCATCACGCAGGCCGTCGACATCCTGGGCGCGATCCTGCCGACCGCCGCCGAGCAGCACGGCGAGCACTCCCCGGTCGTCCGCACCCTGCGCAAGCAGTACGCGGCCACGCTCCTGGACGACGGCCAGTACCGGCGCGCGCTGCCCGAACTGCGCCGCCTCGCCGACGAACGCGCCGCCGAGGCCGGGCAGGCCGACCCGCAGTCGCTGCGCTACCGCTACGAGGCCGCCCAGTGCCTGGAGCAACTGGGCGAACCGGCGGCGGCGCTGGCCGAGTACCGGGCGCTGCTGCCGTACTACGAGAACCAGTACGTCTCCGGGGATCCGCAGCTCGCCCACGAGGTGCGCCGCCGCATCGGCCACCTGCTGCTCGCCCTCGGCGACCGGCCGGCCGCCCACGACATGCTCGCGCGGCTCGTCCTGGACGTCGAGCGGCTGCACGGCCCCGGCCATCCGCTGGCCGTGGAGGTCCGCCGCACCCTCCAGTGGCTGGGGCAGGTGCGCGGGTAGCCGCGCGGGGATTTCGCCCGCCCAGGAGGCGATGTTGGGCACTCGTGGGGCTCGTGTTTCCCGGTGGCGACCCGGCGCCCGGTACGTTTCGCTTCGCGTCGCCGGGGGCGGGATCGCCGCGCAGACCTCCAAGCCGCCACCGCCTGGCCCGCCCGGAAGACCTGCACGGGCCGCGCGTTCGACACCTGCACCGCGCCGTCGCTGTCGGCCATGAAGGCCTGGCACACCGGTTTCTACGGTGCCGCCGCCGTCTACGTGGGCGGCAGGAACCGCGGTTGCGCCCAGCCCAACCTCACCGCCTCCTGGGCGAAATCGGTCAACTCCCCGGGCTGGAAGCTCGTCCCGATCCACGTCGGCGTCCAGCCGCCCTGCCAGAGCGGCTCCAGCCCCGAGAAGCCGACCGCCACGACGGCCGCCTCCTCGGCGTCACCGACGCGGCGGACGCCGTCGCCAAGGCCTCGGCGCTCGGCATGAGGGCCGGCAGCCCCGTCCACCTGGACATGGAGCCGTACGGCATCTCCGCGCCAAGGCCGTCGCCACCGCGTCCGACAGGACGGACCTGCCGGGCAACCTCTGGTACGCGCTGTGGGACAGGCAGAACACGACGACCGCGGACTGGCCGTGGGGCGCGACCCCGTACACGAACCACAGCCGCGGCCACCAGTACATGGTGACCAGCAAGGAGTCGCACGGCGGCGTCACGCTGACCGTCGACCGGGACGCCTGGGACGCGCCGGTGGCCGTCATCGGCTGACCCGGCCGGCCTGACGGCCCCTCGGGGAGCGGCGCGGCGGTGCCCGAAGCGCGCGCGAATCGTTGGTCGAATGGGTTGGCCCCGGCCTGCCCACTGCCTACCATCGATCACCGCAAGACTTTGTGCACCGCCGCACAATCTCCCTGGGAGGTCCCCTTGCACCGCCGCCGCACCGCGCTCGTCCTCACCGCCGCGATCGCCGCCGCGGCACCCCTGCTGACCGCCTGCGGAAGCGACGCGCACCCGGGCGCCGCGGCCGTCGTCGGCGGGCAGCGGATCACCGTCGCCCAGCTGGAAGGCCGGGTCAACGAGGTCCGCCGGGCGCAGCGGGCCGCGGTGCCGGACGAGACGCAGTACCAGCAGGTCGTCTCCTCCACCAGCACCCTCACCCGCGACACCCTGCACAACATGGTGCTCGACCGGGTGCTGCACCGCGCCGCGCGGGACGCGGGCATCAGCGTCACCCGCAAGGAGATCCAGCAGATGCGCGGCGAGCTGGAGCGGCAGGCCGGCGGCGGCAAGGGCCTGGAGACGGCCTGGTTGCAGAAGTACGGCATCGCCCCGGCCCGCCTCGACGACAACCTGCGCCTGCAACTGGAGGCGCAGAAGCTGGCCGCGCGGCTCGGCACCGACACGAGCCAGCCCGCCTTCTGGAAGGCCCTGTCCAAGGCCTCGGAGGAACTCCACGTCGACCTCAACCCGCGCTACGGCTCCTGGGACGTGCAGAAGAGCAGCCGCGTGGACGCCAAGACGCCGTGGGTGCGGGAGGTCACGACGGCGGGCGGGGAGCCGGTGACCGCGTAGACGGGCCCTGACCGGCGCGGCGGCCCATCCGGTCATACGATCACAGGACCCTGTCGGGCCTGTGGACAACCCGATCCGCTCCCTCGCCCCGTGGGTTACGTTCGGATCGTGAACGAAACCAGCCCCGAAGCCCGTGGGGAAGCCCCCGGCCGCATCGTCCTGCTCACCACCAGCCACCGCGTCGCCCCCGGCCTGCTGTCCTGGCCCGCCTGGCAGGCCCTGCGCACCGCCGACGCCGTGCTGTGCGCGGACGGCGCCCACCCGCAGCTGCCGTATCTGCGCGAGGCCGGGATAGCCGTGACGGAGGCGTCCCCCACGGCCCAGGAGCTGGTCGACGCCTGCGCCGGAGGCCGGACGGTGGTGGTCGTGGCCACGGGCGAGGGAGAGCCCGCCCTCACCGACGGTCTCGCCCGCCTGGCCGGCTCCGGCCGGGTCGCCCTGCCGGAGCTGGAGCTGCTGCCCGCCTCCTACGACCTGCCCGGCGCCCGCCTGCTGGACCTCGTGCAGGTCATGGACCGCATCCGCGCGGAGTGCCCGTGGTCCTCCCGGCAGACCCACGAGGGCCTGGCGAAGTACGGCATCGAGGAGGCGTACGAGCTGGTCGAGGCGATCGAGGCCGGGGACCGCGCGGAGCTGCGCGAGGAACTGGGCGACGTCCTCCTCCAGGTGGTCTTCCACTCCCGGATCGCCGAGGAGGACCCGGACGCGCCGTTCTCCATCGACGACGTCGCCGGCGGCATCGTCGCCAAGCTCATCCACCGGCACCCGCACGTCTTCGGCGACGAGGAGGCCGAGACGCCGGAGGACGTCAAGGAGCACTGGCTGCGCACCAAGGCCGAGGAGAAGCGGCGCGCCTCCGTCACCGACGGCGTCCCGCTCGGCCAGCCCGGCCTGGCCCTCGCCGCCAAGCTCGCCTCCCGCACCCGCACGGCGGGCCTGGACGTCCCGCTGCCGCAGGGGGACGGCATCGGCTACGAGCTGCTGGCGCTGGCGGTCCGCGCGGAGGCGGCGGGTGTCGACCCCGAGGCGGCGCTGCGGGCGGCGGCCCGGGCCTACCGGGACGCGATACGGGCCGCCGAGGGCCTGCCCGCCTAGGGTCTTTCGTGTGGATCGGGCCGGATCAGGGAGCGGTGCCAGACCCCGCGAGCCCGGCATGATCCGGACGAAAGGTGGGGGCACCGCCGGCGCCCCCACCCGGCCCGGCACTCCGCGGCGAGCCGGATACGGTCGAGGAGTGACCGACCAGCCCCGCCCCGCCCAGCCGTCCTCCCATCCGGACCAGCCGGCTCCCGCCCTCTTCACCTGGGAGTTCGCCGCCGATCCCTACCCCGCCTACGCCTGGCTGCGCGAGCACGCCCCCGTGCACCGGACGCGGTTGCCGAGCGGGGTCGAGGCCTGGCTGGTCACCCGGTACGCCGATGCCCGGCAGGCCCTGGCCGACCAGCGGCTCAGCAAGAACCCGGCGCATCACGACGAGCCCGCGCACGCCAAGGGCAAGACCGGCATCCCCGGCGAGCGCAAGGCCGAGCTGATGACGCATCTGCTGAACATCGACCCGCCGGACCACACCCGGCTGCGCCGGCTGGTCAGCAAGGCCTTCACGCCCCGCCGGGTCGCCGAGTTCGCGCCCCGGGTGCAGGAGCTGACCGACCACCTCATCGACCAGTTCGCGCGGCGCGGCTCCGCCGACCTCATCCACGAGTTCGCCTTCCCGCTGCCCATCTACGCCATCTGCGACCTGCTCGGCGTCCCGCGCGAGGACCAGGACGACTTCCGGGACTGGGCGGGCATGATGATCCGGCACGGCGGGGGCCCCCGGGGCGGGGTCGCCCGGTCGGTGAAGAAGATGCGCGGCTATCTCGCCGAGCTGATCCACAAGAAGCGCGCGGCGCTGCCCGTCGAGCCCGCGCCCGGGGAGGACCTGATCTCGGGCCTCATCCGCGCCTCCGACCACGGCGAGCACCTCACCGAGAACGAGGCCGCCGCCATGGCCTTCATCCTCCTGTTCGCCGGCTTCGAGACGACCGTCAACCTCATCGGCAACGGCACCTACGCCCTGCTCACGCACCCCGGGCAGCGCCGGCGGCTGGAGGAGTCCCTGGCAGGCGGGGAGACGGAGCTGCTGGCGACCGGCGTGGAGGAACTGCTGCGCTACGACGGCCCGGTGGAGCTGGCCACCTGGCGGTTCGCCACCGAACCGCTCACCATCGGCGGGCAGCGCATCGCGCCGGGCGACCCGGTGCTCGTCGTCCTCGCCGCCGCCGACCGGGACCCGGAGCGGTTCGCCGACCCGGACGTGCTGGACCTCTCCCGCCGCGACAACCAGCACCTCGGCTACGGCCACGGCATCCACTACTGCCTCGGCGCGCCGCTCGCCCGCCTGGAGGGCCAGACCGCGCTCGCCACGCTGCTCACCCGGCTGCCCGATCTGCGGCTCGCCGCGGACCCGGACGAACTGCGCTGGCGCGGCGGACTCATCATGCGCGGCCTGCGCACCCTGCCGGTGGAGTTCACACCCGGCGCCTGAGCGCACCGCCTGACGGCCACGGTCCGGCGCGGTCCGGCACGGCGCCCACACAGCCTCTTCGCGGAAACATGACGGACGTTCAACTATGTGATCTTCACGTGATCTGCGCGGCATGAACTTGTGACAAGTGATCGTCTGCCGATACGTTCACCCATCAGCGCGGCGACCGGCACCATCCGCCGCGCCGGTCCTGCTGTCGCTCGAAAGGCTTCTGCATGCTCTCCGGGAACGGCCGACACCGTCGCCCCCGTCAGGCCCCGGCCCTCCTCGTCGCGGCCGGAGTGACCGGCTCCGCCATCGCCATCCCGCTCCTCGGCGCGGCGAGCGCCAACGCGGCCGACGGCACCACATGGGACAAGGTGGCCGAGTGCGAGAGCGGCGGCTCCTGGAGCGCCGACACCGGCAACGGGTACTACGGCGGCCTCCAGATCTCGCAGGAGGACTGGAACGCGTACGGCGGCGGCCGGTACGCGGCCAGCCCCGACCAGGCGAGCCGCAACCAGCAGATCGCCGTCGCCGAGAAGATCCTCGCCGACAAGGGCACCACCCCGTGGGCCACCTGTGCCCTGCTGTCCGGCCTGACCGAGGACTCGGGCTCGACGCACGTCGACACGGGCGTCGGAGGCTCCGGTGGCACGGGCGCTGCGGGCGACTCGTCCGGATCGGCGGGCCACTCCGGTACGTCCGGTTCCTCCGGCAGTCCCGACTCGCCCGGTCTGCCGGATTCGTCGCCCTCCACCGGTGCGGGCTCCGACTCGGGCTCCGGCGCCGGTTCCTCCTCCTCGGACGAGGCCGCCACGCCGAGCGCCAAGCCGGGCAAGGGCGCCGGCACGGCCACCGGTTCCACGGGGACCAACGCCCCCAAGTCCGACAAGTCCGCCGCGCCGGACACCGGCAGCCCGCAGGGAGCCGACAGCTCTCCCTCGGCCGGCCCGGACACCGGCGTCGCGGACAACCCCCAGCAGGCGGCGGGTTCCTGGAGCCTGGTGGACACCGGATCCCTCGGCGGCGGGCGGCACCGCGGAGCGAGCGCCGACGAGAGCGGTGCGGACGAAAGCGTGACAAACGGTCAGAACGCCACGTCTTCCGGCCGGCACGCCTCCCGCGAGACGGACACGTACACCGTCCGCCAGGGCGACACGCTCGCCTCCATCGCCGACTCTCTTGACGTCGACGGCGGGTGGCGCGCGCTGTACGACGGCAACAAGAAGGCCATCGGGGCCGACCCGAACCACATCAGTGCCGGTCAGACCCTGGAAGTCGGGGGCGAAACGGGCGCCGAGTAGCGGGAGTTGACGCCCCACTTAGCGCCCTAATGTCCGCTTTCGGGAAAGTGTGGGATGAGTCTCAGAAGCCCTGATCGTCTTTGAAATTCCGCGGATCACGTGTCTACGGTCGGGACCGCTCGTCACCACGAGCCCCGGCAGCCGCAACGCCGAATCCTGCCAGCGGTTGCCCGGGAACAGTCGTCGCGTCAAGCGCCGTAGGCAGGAGCGGGGGACCCAAGGTAGGTGCCGGGCCCGGCAGTTGATGCCGGAACCGGCTTGGGGTGAAGCCGCATCCGCGCAAGCGGAGTGCGGCCGGGCAACTCAACCGGCCCGAACCCGACAGCTCACCTCGCAGGCGTCGGTGAGGGGATCGATCCATGCTGTTTTCCAGCAAGGGCAAGCACCGTCGTCCGGCCAAGGCCGTCCGCGCCATCGCGCTCGCCGGTGTCACCGGTGCCGCCGTCGCCGCCCCGCTGATGGCGGCCGGCAACGCCTCCGCCGCCACCGCCTCCCAGTGGGACGCGGTCGCCCAGTGCGAGTCCGGTGGCAACTGGTCCATCAACACCGGCAACGGCTACTACGGCGGTCTGCAGTTCTCCGCCTCCACCTGGGCCGCGTACGGCGGCACCGCCTACGCCCCGCAGGCCAACCAGGCCAGCAAGGCGCAGCAGATCGCCGTCGCCGAGAAGGTCCTCTCCGCTCAGGGCAAGGGCGCCTGGCCGGTCTGCGGCACGGGCCTGTCCAGCACCCCGTACAACGGCTCCGCGCCGAGCACCTCCACGAACTCGGGCGGCTCCACCAGCACCCGCTCCACCGAGCAGCAGACCGCCTCCCGCTCCGCCGAGCGCCCGGCCGCGAGCCCGAGCAAGGGGCAGAGCAAGACCGTCACCACCCCGACCGGCAAGAAGGTCAAGAAGGGCGACGGCGAGTACAAGGTCGTCACCGGTGACACGCTCAGCTCCATCGCCGAGCAGCACCACGTGCAGGGCGGCTGGCAGAAGCTGTTCGAGCTGAACAAGGACATCGTCGAGGACGCCAACCTGATCTACCCGGGTCAGCAGCTCCACCTGAAGTGACACCCCGCTCGTGGCCCGCGCGTTCGCGCGGGCCGCGGTGAAGGCCCCCGTGCGGGCCGTCCCCCCGTCCCCACGGGCTCCCCGCCCCGGTGCGTGTTCCCCCGTACGCACCGGGGCGGGGCCTTTTTGCGCCCACCATCCCCGGACCCTTTGTTTCGGCGAGAAACAAAAGGTACCGTCGGCTTGTCCACGGGGCGGTCGGTCGGTGGCCGACGCCCCCGGGACGGTTAGGCTCTAGTCGCAAGGCACAGCCGTAAGGCACACCGCCCCGCACTTCCAGCGTCACATCCAAGAAGGAGATGCTCGTGCCGTCCATCGACGTCGTCGTAGCCCGGGAAATCCTGGACTCCCGAGGCAACCCCACGGTCGAGGTCGAGGTCGGCCTCGACGACGGCAGCACGGGTCGTGCCGCCGTCCCGTCCGGCGCCTCGACCGGCGCCTTCGAGGCCATCGAGCTCCGCGACGGCGACCCGAACCGCTACCAGGGCAAGGGCGTCGAGAAGGCCGTCCTCGCCGTGATCGAGCAGATCGGTCCGGAGCTGGTCGGTTACGACGCCACCGAGCAGCGCCTGATCGACCAGGCCATGTTCGACCTGGACGCCACCGACAACAAGGGCTCCCTCGGCGCCAACGCCATCCTCGGCGTCTCGCTCGCCGTCGCCCACGCCGCCTCCGAGGCCAGCGACCTCCCCCTCTTCCGCTACCTGGGCGGCCCGAACGCGCACCTGCTGCCGGTGCCGATGATGAACATCCTGAACGGCGGCTCGCACGCCGACTCCAACGTGGACATCCAGGAGTTCATGATCGCCCCGATCGGCGCGGAGTCCTTCTCCGAGGCCCTGCGCTGGGGCACCGAGGTCTACCACACCCTGAAGAAGGTCCTGAAGAGCAAGGGCCTGTCCACCGGCCTCGGCGACGAGGGCGGCTTCGCCCCGAACCTCGGCTCCAACCGCGAGGCCCTCGACCTCATCCTGGAGGCCGTCAAGGAGGCCGGCTACGCCCCCGGCGAGCAGATCGCCCTCGCGCTCGACGTGGCCGCCTCCGAGTTCTACAAGGACGGCAAGTACCTCTTCGAGGGCAAGGAGCGCTCCGCCGCCGAGATGACGGAGTACTACGAGGAGCTCGTGGCGGCCTACCCGCTCGTCTCCATCGAGGACCCGCTGTTCGAGGACGACTGGGCCGGCTGGAAGGTCATCACCGACAAGCTCGGCGACAAGGTCCAGCTGGTCGGCGACGACCTGTTCGTCACCAACCCCGAGCGCCTCGCCCGCGGCATCGAGGAGGGCGCCGCCAACGCCCTGCTGGTCAAGGTCAACCAGATCGGCTCGCTGACCGAGACCCTGGACGCCGTCGAGCTGGCCCAGCGCAACGGCTTCAAGTGCATGATGTCGCACCGCTCCGGCGAGACCGAGGACGTCACCATCGCCGACCTGGCCGTCGCCACCAACTGCGGCCAGATCAAGACCGGTGCCCCGGCCCGCTCCGAGCGCGTCGCCAAGTACAACCAGCTGCTGCGCATCGAGGAGATCCTCGACGACGCGGCGGTGTACGCCGGCCGCAGCGCGTTCCCGCGCTTCAAGGGCTGAGCCTTCCCGGGTTAAGTCCTAGCCAGTCGTACGTACGTCCCCGTACTCGGTCCCGTACCGTGTCCGGGGACGTACGCACGTGTGACAGGGGAGGCGGAGAGCCAGATGGCCGTGAAGGACCGGGACCGTTTCTCCACCGCGACCAGGCTGCGGCTGCTCGGTGAGCAGACCGCGGCCCGTGTCTACCGCTCCCAGACCAAGCGGCAGGCCCGCCGCTCCCGGCTGACCGGCCGGGCGGCCCTGCTCGCGCTGGTGCTGTGCACGATGATCGTCGCCCTCGCCTATCCCATGCGGCAGTACGTCTCCCAGCGCGCGCAGATCGCCGACCTCCAGCGGCAGCGGGAGCAGGCCCGCCAGCGCGTCGAGCAGCTGCGCGACCTGAAGGCGCGCTGGCAGGACGACGCCTACGCCGAGCAGCAGATCCGCCGCCGGCTGCACTACGTGATGCCCGGCGAGACCGGGTACGTGGTCGTGGACCCGGGCGCGGCCAGGCAGTCCCGGGCCGACCTCGGGGCCGCCCACCGGCCCTGGTACGCGAACGTCTGGGACGGCGTCGACAAGGCCGACGCCTCCGACCAGTGACCGGCCCGCCCGGTCCGGCAACCGACAGCAACCCACCCTGAAAGCAGTCATGGAAACCCCTCCGCCGCCCACTCCGCGCACCGAGCCCACCGACGCGGACGTAGAGGCCTTCAAGCAGCAGCTGGGCCGCCCGCCGCGGGGCCTCAGGGCCATCGCCCACCGCTGCCCGTGCGGTCAGCCGGACGTCGTGGAGACGGCGCCGCGCCTGCCCGACGGCACGCCCTTCCCGACGCTGTACTACCTGACGTGCCCGAAGGCGTCCTCCGCCATCGGCACGCTGGAGGCGAACGGCGTGATGAAGGAGATGACCGAGCGGCTGGGGCGCGACCCCGAGCTGGCCGCCGCGTACCGGGCCGCGCACGAGGACTACATCCGGCGCCGGGACGAGATCGAGGTGTTGCAGGGCTTTCCGAGCGCGGGCGGCATGCCGGACCGGGTCAAGTGCCTGCACGTGCTCGTCGCCCACTCGCTGGCCGCCGGGCCGGGCGTGAACCCGCTCGGCGACGAGGCCCTGGCCATGCTGCCGGAGTGGTGGCGCAAGGGCGCCTGCGTGACGCTGGACAGCGGCGAGGGGGACGTGCACGACGACAGCGAGGGGGACGAGCAGTGACCCGCGTGGCCGCCATCGACTGCGGTACCAACTCCATCCGCCTGCTGGTGGCGGACGCCGACCCGGCGACGGGCGAACTGACCGACCTGGACCGCCGGATGACGATCGTGCGGCTCGGCCAGGGCGTCGACCGCACCGGCCGGCTCGCTCCCGAGGCGCTGGAGCGCACCTTCGCGGCCTGCCGCGAGTACGCGGCCGTCATCAAGGAGCACGGCGCCGAGCGCCTGCGCTTCGTCGCCACCTCCGCCTCCCGCGACGCCGAGAACCGCGACGACTTCGTGCGCGGCGTGCTGGACATCCTCGGGGTCGAGCCGGAGGTCATCACCGGCGACCAGGAGGCCGAGTTCTCCTTCACGGGCGCCACGAAGGAACTCACCGGCCGCACCGACCTCGCCCGGCCCTACCTGGTCGTGGACATCGGCGGCGGCTCCACCGAGTTCGTCGTCGGCGACGACCACGTGCGCGCCGCCCGGTCGGTGGACGTCGGCTGCGTGCGGATGACCGAGCGGCACCTGGTGCACGGCGGCGAGGTGAGCGACCCGCCCACCGAGGAGGAGATCGCCGCCATGCGCGCCGACATCGAGGCCGCCCTGGACCTCGCCGAGGAGTCGGTGCCGCTGCGCGAGGCGCACACTCTGGTGGGCCTGGCCGGGTCCGTCACCACGGTGTCCGCCATCGCCCAGGAACTGCCGGCGTACGACTCCGCGCGCATCCACCACTCCCGGGTCTCCCGGGACCGCGTGCGCGAGATCACCGAGCGGCTGCTGCGCTCCACGCACGCCGAGCGCGCCGCGATCCCGTCCCTGCACCCGGGCCGGGTCGACGTCATCGGCGCCGGCGCCCTCGTCCTGCTCGCGATCATGGAGCGGATCGGCGCCGAGGAGGTCGTGGTGAGCGAGCACGACATCCTGGACGGCATCGCCTGGTCCGTGGCGTGAGCCTGCCCTGTGGCGTGGGCCCGGCCCGTGCCCGAGGCGTGGCGTGGCTCTCTTTTGTTACTGAGTAGTAGCCACCTGCTGAGCAGGTTGGATAACGTTTGAGCGGTGTCCGGGGCCCCCTTGGGGGGCCCTTGGTCATCCCGGCGCGGAAACCTTCGTGAAGTTCTTCACAAGGAATTCCCTCCCGTGGGGCTCCGGAAGGGGGCGCATTGGCCCTTTCGGGGGTTCAAGGCTTGTTTGAACGTGTTCAGATGGAGGGCGCGAGAGGGTCCCGGAGAGGTGGTGTTCCGGGGTGTCACGGCACCCTCACGGCCGGCCCGCCGACCCGGAGAGGCAGCTCACGCGGCCTTGACAACGGGGCGAAGCGCCCCGCGGCACCCGCTTACCCCCCTGGTCCGCGCCAAGCGAGCCGCGGAGTTTAACACAGGCCCTGTCAGACCTTGTGAAGGGGCGCACGAGCGACCCCCCGGGGGCGGGTGGATACTCGATGGCATGAGCACCACGGAGCGTCCCAGGATCCTCGTAGTAGGCGGTGGGTACGTAGGCCTGTACGCAGCTCGGCGCATCCTCAAGAAGATGCGCTACGGCGAGGCGACCGTCACGGTCGTCGACCCCCGGTCGTACATGACCTACCAGCCCTTCCTCCCCGAAGCCGCCGCCGGCAGCATCTCCCCTCGCCACGTCGTCGTCCCGCTGCGACGCGTGCTGCCGAAGGCGGAGGTGCTCACCGGTCGGGTCACCACCATCGACCAGGACCGCAAGGTCGCCACGATCGCCCCGCTGGTGGGCGAGGCGTACGAGCTGCCCTTCGACTACCTGGTCATCGCCATGGGCGCGGTCTCCCGCACCTTCCCGATCCCCGGCCTCGCCGAGCAGGGCATCGGCATGAAGGGCATCGAGGAGTCCATCGGCCTGCGCAACCACGTGCTGGAGCAGCTGGACAAGGCCGACTCGACCAACGACGAGGAGATCCGCCGCAAGGCGCTCACCTTCGTCTTCGTCGGCGGTGGCTTCGCGGGCGCGGAGACCATCGGCGAGGTCGAGGACATGGCCCGGGACGCGGCCAAGTACTACAAGAACGTGTCCCGCGAGGACATGCGCTTCATCCTCGTCGACGCCGCCGACAAGATCCTCCCCGAGGTCGGCCCCAAGCTCGGCCAGTACGGCAAGGAGCACCTGGAGAGCCGGGGCGTGGAGATCTACCTCTCCACCTCCATGGACTCCTGCGTCGACGGCCACGTGGTGCTCAAGAACGGCCTGGAGGTCGACGCCAACACCATCGTGTGGACGGCCGGCGTCAAGCCGAACCCGGCCCTCTCCCGCTTCGGCCTCCCGCTCGGTCCGCGCGGTCACGTCGACTGCGAGCCCACGCTCCAGGTCAAGGGCACGGACTACATCTGGGCCGCCGGCGACAACGCGCAGGTCCCGGACGTCGCCGCCCGCAAGGCCGGCGTGGAGAACGCCTGGTGCCCGCCGAACGCCCAGCACGCGCTGCGCCAGGCCAAGGTCCTCGGCGACAACGTGGTCTCCGGCATGCGGGGCTTCCCGCAGAAGGAGTACGAGCACGCCAACAAGGGCGCGGTCGCCGGTCTCGGCCTGCACAAGGGCGTGGCGATGATCGTCATGGGCAAGATGAAGATCAAGCTCAAGGGCCGCCTCGCCTGGTACATGCACCGTGGCTACCACGGTCTGGCGATGCCGACCTGGAACCGCAAGATCCGCGTCTTCGCCGACTGGACGCTCGGCATGTTCCTCAAGCGCGAGGTCGTCTCCCTCGGCGCCATGGAGAACCCGCGCGAGGAGTTCTACGAGGCCGCCAAGCCGGCGCCGGTCGCCGCCGCGAGCAAGACCGAGGAGAAGGCCAAGGCCTCCTGACCTCGGGGCACCGACAGATCCACCGGTCGCTGACAGACCGTCCGGTCACCGACGGACCCTCCTGTGGGTGACCGACCCGGAAGACCTCCTGCCATCCGTGGTGCGGGAGGTCTTCCGGCGTTTCCGGGCACCCATCTGCATGGTTTCTACAACCGTTTTGCCCAGTCGTAACTCCTTTGCGGGACTGCGCCGAGGCCGTCGCGGTGTTTACGTGGTATCCGGCATCCGGGATCGTCGTCTTGGAGGTGTGCGCCATGGCCGACGCCGCGTCGCGGCTGAGGAGTCTTGCCGAGCAGATGCTGGGAGCCCCGCTCCCGGTGCGTCTGAAGGCCTGGGACGGGTCGCAGGCCGGCCCGCCGGACGCGCCGACGCTGGTCGTGCGCAACCGTCGCGCCCTGCGCCGCATGCTGTTCAAACCGGGCGAACTGGGCCTCGCCCGCGCCTGGGTCTCCGGCGACCTGGAGATCGAGGGCGACCTGTACACCACGCTCGACGCCATGGCGGGTCTCGTCTGGGAGCGCGGGGAGGACGCCCGCAGCCTCGCCCAGGCCCTCCGCGACCCCGGTGTCCGGGCCGCCGCCCGCGAGCTGCTGAAACTGGCCGGCCCGCCGATCCCGCCCGCCCCGCCGCGCGAGGAGGTCCGCAGACCCCGCCGGCACCTGCACACCCGCCGCACCGACAAGCGGGCCATCAGCCACCACTACGACGTCGGGAACGACTTCTACGAGATCGTCCTCGGTCCCTCCATGGTGTACTCCTGCGCCTACTGGGAGGACGCCGGAACGCTGGAGTCCGCCCAGCGCGACAAGCTGGAACTGGTCTGCGCCAAGCTGGGCCTGAAGGAGGGTCAGCGGCTGCTGGACGTCGGCTGCGGCTGGGGCTCCATGGCCATCCACGCGGCCCGCGAGCACGGCGTGAGCGTCGTCGGCGTCACGCTGTCCCAGGAGCAGGCGGCGTACGCCCGCAAGCGCGTCGCCGACGAGGGGCTGACCGACCGGGTGGAGATCAGGGTCCAGGACTACCGGGACGTCGTGGACGGCCCCTTCGACGCGATCTCCTCCATCGGCATGGCCGAACACGTCGGCGCAGAGAGGTACCTGGAGTACGCCCGCCAGCTGTACGCCCTGCTCAAGCCCGGCGGCCGGCTGCTCAACCACCAGATCGCCCGCCGCCCGCAGCGGGACGAGTCGACGTACGAGGTGGACGAGTTCATCGACGCCTACGTCTTCCCCGACGGCGAACTCGCCCCCGTCGGCAGCACCGTCACCCAGCTGGAGCGGGCCGGATTCGAGGTCCGGGACGTGGAGTCCATCCGCGAGCACTACGCCCGCACCCTGCGCCGGTGGGTCGCCAACCTGGAGGCCGACTGGGACCGGGCCGTCCGCCTCACCAGCCCCGGCCGCGCCCGCGTCTGGCGGCTGTACATGGCCGCCTCCGCGCTCGCCTTCGAACGCAACCGCATCGGCGTCAACCAGGTCCTCGCGGTCCGCACCCCCGAGTCCGGCGCCTCCGGACTCCCGCTGCGGGCCCGCACCTGGCACGGCTGACGGCGGCACGGCGCGAGGGCGCCCCTTCCCGAGGGGCCCCCTCGCGCCGTCGTACGGCGGTCTACTCGGCCGTGATGGCCGTCAGCATGTTCAGCCGGGCCGCGCGCCGGGCCGGCCACAGCGCGGCCAGCACACCGACCACGCCCGCCAGGAGCAGGAACACCGCCATCCGGCCCCACGGCAGCACCAGTTCGTACGTCGGCATCTTCGTGCCCAGCAGTTCGCCGGCCGCCCAGCCGAAGAACACGCCCAGGCCGATGCCCAGCACCCCGCCGAACAGGGAGATCACCAGGGACTCCAGGCGGACCATCCGCTTGACCGCCGAGCGGTCCAGGCCGATCGCGCGGAGCATGCCGATCTCCTGGGCGCGTTCGAAGACGGACATGGCCAGCGTGTTGATGACGCCGAGCACCGCGACGATCACCGCCATGCCGAGCAGGCCGTAGACCATGTTCAGCATCAGCGTGAACATCTGAGCGATGTCGTCGGAGATGTCCTGCTTGTCCTGGACCCTGATCGCCGGGTTGGAGCCGAGGACCTTCTCCAGCCTGTCCTTGGCCGCGCCGGACGCGCCGTCCGCCGTCTTCACCATGACCTGCATGTCGGCCGGGTCGGACAGGTGCGGGGTGAGGACCTTGTTGTCGAGGATGATCCCGTTGAGCATGTCGTTGCCCTCGTAGACCCCCGCGACCGTCAGCCGCTGCGCCTTGCCGTCCTCGAAGTGCGCGGTGAAGCGCGAACCGGCCTTCCAGCCGTACTCCTTGGCCCGGTCCTCGTCCACGACGACGCGCGTGCCGCCCACGGTGAACGACCCGTCGGTCACTTTCAGGTCCGTCAGCTCGCCGATGGTCGCGCCGTCGACGCCGGTCAGGTACTCGGTGCCGCCGTCGACGCGGGACTCGCCGTTGCGCAGCGGGCTGCTCGCGGTGACGCCGTCGGCGGAGGCGATCTTCTTCTCCACGTCGGGGGAGAGCGGGCCGCGGTTGGCCATGGAGACGACGTAGTCGGCGCGGATCGCCGAGCTGGCCATCTTGTCGATGGACGTCTGCAGGCTGCCCGCCATCACCGTCATGCCGGTGATCAGCGTCAGACCGATCATCAGCGCGGAGGCGGTGGCCGCGGTACGGCGCGGGTTGCGCACCGAGTTCTGCCGGGCCAGCTTGCCCGACACCCCGAAGGCGCGCAGCACCGGCGCGGCGGCGGCGATCAGCGGGCGGGACAGCAGCGGGGTCAGGACGAACACGCCGATGATCAGCAGCACGGCGCCGATGCCCATCGCGCCCTGGCCGGTGTCGGCGTTCATCCTCGTGGCCGCGAGGACCACGGCGACGCCGGCCGCCGCGAACAGGGAGCCCAGCGTGTTGCGCAGCACCAGCGACTTGGCGGTGGCCTTGGCGTGCACGCTGCCCATCGCCGCCACCGGCGGGATCTTCGCGGCCCGCCGGCCGGGCAGCCAGGCGGCCAGCATGGTGATGAGGATGCCGACCGCGAGGGCGGTAACCACCGTGCCGGGGCTGATCACCAGCGGACCGTCGGGCATGTTCGCGCCGAACGAGCCGAGCAGGGAGCGCAGGCCCGCGCCGATGCCGACACCGGCGGCCAGACCGGCCACACCGGCGACCGCGCCGACGGCGAACGCCTCGATGAGCACCGAGCGGGTGACCTGGCGGCGGGAGGCGCCGACCGCCCGCAGCAGGGCCAGTTCCCGGGTGCGCTGGGCGACCAGCATGGTGAAGGTGTTGGCGATGATGAACGTGCCCACGAAGAGGGCGATTCCGGCGAACACCAGCAGGCCCTGCTTCAGGCTGCTCATGGACGAGGAGATGGCCTCCGCCTGGTCGTCGGCGAGCTGCTTGCCGGTGGTGGTCTCCACCAGCTTCGCGGGCAGGGCCTTGTCCAGCTCGGCCTTGAGCGCGGTCTGGCTGGTGCCGGCCGCGGCCTGCACGTCGATCTCGTCGTACGTGCCCTTCTTGCCGAACAGCGTCTGCGCGGTCGCCGTGTCGAACAGGGTGAGGCTGCCGCCCGCGGCGACGTTGCCGTCGTCCGTGGTGAAGATGCCGCTGACGGTGGGGGTGAGGACCGGGCCGTCGACGGACAGCCGCACGGTGTCGCCGACCCGGTAGCCGGCCCGCTCGGCGGTCGCGGAGTCGATCGCCACCTCGTGGCTGTTGCGCGGGGCATGGCCGCTGACCAGCGGGTAGCGGGGATCCTTCGTGCCCCAGTAGTTGCCGCCGGCGGACTGCCAGTCGCCGCCGACGAGCTTGCCGTCCTTGCCGGCGAGGGCGGTGAAGCCGGTGACGACACCGGTGGCGGAGGCGGCCCCGGGGACCTCGGCGGCCTTGTCGAGCAGGGCCCGGGTCAGCTCCGGCGTCCTGCCGACCCGGTTGCCCTTGGAGTGCTGGTACTCGGGCCGTACGGCGACGTCGACCCGGTCGAAGCCCTTGGCGGAGCTCTTCTGGTAGGCGTCGGAGACGGTGTTGGTGAAGACCAGCGTCCCGGAGACGAACGCCACGCCGAGCATGACGGCGAGCACGGTCATCAGGAGCCGGGCCTTGTGCGCGAGGACGTTGCGCAGGGCGGTGCGGAACATCAGCTGGTACGGCCCTTCGCGTCGAACTGCTTCATCGTGTCGAGGACGGAGTCGGCCGTCGGGCCGTACATCTCGTCGACGATCCGCCCGTCGGCCAGGAAGATCACCCGGTCCGCGTAGGCCGCGGCCACCGGGTCGTGCGTGACCATGACGACGGTCTGGCCCAGCTCGCGCACGGAGTTGCGCAGGAAGCCGAGGACTTCGGCGCCGGAGCGCGAGTCCAGGTTCCCGGTCGGCTCGTCGCCGAAGATGATCTCGGGCCGGGAGGCGAGGGCGCGGGCGACGGCGACGCGCTGCTGCTGGCCGCCGGACAGCTGGGAGGGCCGGTGGCTGAGCCGTCCGGACAGCCCCACCATCTCGATGACCCGGTCCAGCCACGCCTTGTCCGGCTTCCGCCCGGCGATGTCCATCGGGAGGGTGATGTTCTCCAGGGCGGTCAGGGTGGGCAGCAGGTTGAACGCCTGGAAGATGAAGCCGATCTTGTCCCGGCGCAACTTGGTGAGCTGCTTGTCCTTCAGGGATCCCAGCTCGGTGTCCCCGATGCGCACGGAGCCGGAGGAGAAGGTGTCCAGCCCGGCCACGCAGTGCATCAGGGTGGACTTGCCGGAGCCCGACGGCCCCATGATCGCGGTGAACTCGGCGGCCCGGAAGTCGACGGAGACCCGGTCCAGGGCGACCACCCGGGTCTCACCCTGTCCGTAGATCTTCGACAGCTCCGTGGCGCGCGCGGCCACGGCGGTGGTCCGGCCGGCGGTGGGTGTGGTGGTCACGGAAGGGCGCTCCTGTCGGTACGGCGTCTGTTCGATGGGGACCGGTCCATCGTCCCGGCGGCAAGCGCGCGTGTAGTCAGTCGCTGTTCCGGTTCCCAAGGGCGACTCGGGTCGGACGCAGCGGTCCGCCGTCATACCTGGGGAGGACGGGCGACCCTGACTCCGTCCGTGTCGGGAGCCTTGCCGGGGACCGTGTCGAGAACAGGTGGAACACCCTCGTTCGGACGGTGAAATTCCGTCATTTCGCGTGCGGACGTACAGCCGTCACGTCAGGCTATTGGCAAGTGCGGATGGCGCGTTCCGCGGGCTGATGCACCCTCAGACGTCAATAAAATAAGACAACATCGGTCCACCCTTCCGCTGTTCGGGGGATGGGTCCCGATAGGCTCGAACCTCGCAAGCGGAGCCCATGGCCTGCCCGGATGGTGGAATGCAGACACGGCGAGCTTAAACCTCGCTGCCCCTTCGCGGGCGTGCCGGTTCAAGTCCGGCTCCGGGCACCTTCCGCCGTCGGTTTCCCCCTGTGACCCGCTGGACCCACGTGTCACCGCGCGACCGTTGACAGCCGGCCCCGTGCGGCCGGAGACTCACGCCCATGGAGAAGTGAAGGAAACTTCACCAGGCGAACCGTGGGTGGAGCCGGCGGCGAGGAAGGGACGGTCGATGCGTACCACCGTGGGGATCATCGGAGCGGGGCCGGCCGGGCTGCTGCTCGCCCGGTTGCTGCACCGTGCCGGGATCGCGTCGGTCGTCCTGGAGAGCCGGGACCGGGCCTACGTCGAGCAGCGCCAGCGGGCCGGGATCCTGGAGCAGGGGACCGTCGACGTGCTGCGCGCCGCCGGGGCCGGGGAGCGGATGGACCGGGAGGGGCTGCGGCACGACGGCATCGAGCTGCGGTTCGACCGGCGCCGGCACCGCGTCGACTTCCCCGCGCTCACCGGCGGGCGGTCCGTGACCGTCTACGCCCAGACCGAGGTCTGCAAGGACCTCATCGCGCTCCAGCTGAAGGAGGGCGGGCCGCTGCTCTTCGAGGCCGAGGCGCTGGCCGTGGAGGGAGCCGGGAGCGACCGGCCGCGGATCCCCTTCCGGCACCAGGGGCGCGAGGACGTGCTGGAGTGCGACTACGTCGTCGGCTGCGACGGGTTCTGGGGGGTGTCCCGCCAGGCCTTCCCGGCCGGGACCTCCCGGGTGTTCGAGCGGTCGTACCCCTACGCCTGGCTCGGTGTCCTCGCCGACGTCCCGCCCTCGCACGACGAACTCGTCTACGCCCGCCACGAGCGCGGGTTCGCCCTGCTGTCCATGCGGTCACCGGCCGTCTCGCGGCTCTACCTCCAGGTGCCCGCCGGGACGGACGCCGGGGCGTGGAGCGACGAGGAGATCTGGGACGAGCTGGAGCGGCGGTTCGAGACGGACGACGGCTGGCGGCTGGAGCGCGGGCCCCTCACCCAGAAGTCGGTCACCCCCATGCGCTCCTTCGTGCACGAGCCGATGCGGCACGGCCGGCTCTTCCTCGCCGGCGACGCCGCCCACATCGTGCCGCCGACCGGCGCCAAGGGGCTGAACCTCGCCGTCGGCGACGTCGTCACGCTCGCCCGGGCCCTCGTCCGGGAGAAGGAGACCGGCTCACCGGACCTCCTCGACGCCTACTCGGCGACCTGCCTGCGCCGTATCTGGCAGGCCGAGCGGTTCTCCTACGACATGACGACCCTGCTGCACCGCGCCCCGGACGCCACCGCCTTCGACGTGCGGCTCCAGCGGGCCCGGCTGGAGCGGATCGCCTCCTCCCGGGCGGCCGAGACCGATCTGGCCGAGGCGTACACGGGCCTTCCGCTCGGTTAGCCGTCCGTCCATGGCCGGGAATCAGACGCCCGCGTAGCGTGTTGGGCAGCACGGCAGGGGAAAGATCCTCCTCAGGTATCATGGTCGATCCTTTGCCAATCCATTACTCTTGAGCCAAGGCTGCGCTCGGCAGCCATGGAGGAGTGAAATGAGGAGCAGCAACCCGGTCTTCTCGCGACGGGGGTTCAGCCGCGACAACGGCTACGCCGGCTTCAACACCGCACCGCAGGCCGGGTACGCACAGGGCAACCCGTACGCGCAGAACCCCTACGCGCAGAACCCCTACGCACAGCAGGGCGTCGGCGCCCCGCCCCAGGCCCCGGCCACCACCGACCGGATGACCATGGACGACGTCGTCGTCCGCTCGGCCGTCACGCTCGGCACGGTCGCCGTCGGCGCCGTCCTCGCCTGGACCCTGCTGCCCGTCTCGGGCACCAGCTACGGCCTGGCCATCGGCTCCGCGCTGATCGCCTTCGTGCTGGCGATGGTCCAGAGCTTCAAGCGCACCCCGTCCCCGGCGCTGATCCTCGGGTACGCGGCCTTCGAGGGCGTCTTCCTCGGCGTCCTCAGCGAGATGTACAACAGCCGCTGGAGCGGCGCGCCCTTCCAGGCCGTGCTCGGCACGATGGCCGTCGCGGCCGCGACCCTGCTCGTCTACAAGGCCGGCTGGATCCGCGTCACCGCACGCTACGCCCGCATCGGCCTCGCCATCGCGATGGCGTTCCTGGTGGTCATGGCGGTCAACCTGCTGCTGGTCGCCTTCGGTGTCGCGGAGGACGGCGGACTGCGCAGCTTCGGCCCGCTCGGCGCGCTCGTCGGCATCATCGCGATCGTGCTCGGCGCGTTCTTCCTGACGCTCGACTTCAAGCAGATCGAGGACGGCATCGCCTACGGCGCCCCGCGCAACGAGGCCTGGCTCGCCGCGTTCGGCCTCACCCTGACCCTGGTGTGGATCTACGTGGAGATGCTGCGGCTGGTGGCGATCTTCAGCAACAACGACTAGCGGCGACGCCGGTCAGCGGCAGGGCCCCGGGCGATCCGCCCGGGGCCCTGTGCCGTTCAGAGCAGCTTGCGCGCCGCCCTCCTCAGGTCGTACTCGTGCACGATCGCCTTCGCGTGGCCGTACGCCAGGTCGTACTCGTGCCGGAGCCAGCTGACCTTCTCCTCGAAGCGGAAGAGTGCCGGGCCTTCTTCGACGGTGCGCAGCCAGTCGGAGACCTCACGACCGGTGCAGTGCGGGATGCGGGCGAGCAGATTGCGGTGGGTCTCCTCGGAGAAGACGTGGGACATCGGCGCCTCCGAACGCAAAGGGGATGTAAGCCGGTCCTTCACGTCACCGTGCCTGAGCGTTCGCCTATTGGCAACAGTGCGGGGCGTTACGCTCGGCGGGTGGTTGATACGACGCCCTTGACCCAAGCAGTGGATCACTTCGCCGACCGGTTGCGGGCGGCCCCGCAGAGCCGGCTCCAACGGAGCGCCGCAGCGGAGGCCTTGGCCCTGGCCCGCGAGCTGTCCCGGCGCGCCCAGCTGTTGGAGGAGCCGGGGCGCGAGCCCCGGGAGATGCCGGACGCGGGGATGTTCGCCGCGGCCGATCAGATCCTGGTGGCCGCGCATGACCTCGCTGTCGCGGTACGGAGCGAGGATCAGGTCGCGGAGGCCGTGCGGCTGGTGGAGGAGGCGCGGAAGCGGGCGGGGGTCTGACGACGGCCGTCGGCGCGACGCGATCAGAACGACGCGATCACCCTGTCGGCCAGGATGTACACCGTCTCCTCGCCGCAGGCGAACGTCAGCGTGTAGGCGCCGGAGATGCCCGAGCCGCCCAGGAGGTACGGGGTCTCGCCGGCCTCCAGGGCCCTCGCCAGGCGTTCCGCCGTCTCGCGGTGGCCCGGGGTCATGCACAGGGTGGTGCCGTCGGCGAAGACGTAGACGTCGAGCGTGCCGAGCGGACCGGGGCGGACGTCGGAGAGTCCGACGCGCTCGGCGGTCAGCTCCTCCAGCGTGCTGACGGTGCGTTCGTGGTCGTTCACGGCGGGCGACTGCCCCGGGACGAAGTCGGGGTGCGAGGGGTGGCGGCGGCGGGCCGCGGCCAGCTCCGGGGACTCCCCGGCGAACTCGTCGGCGTCGGCGCCCGGCTCGGCCACCGGCTCCAGCGGCTCCAGGCCGGCGAAGTCCGCCTGGCGGGGCAGGAACAGGTCGGCGTCGGGCAGGCCGTACAGAGGCGAGTCGGAGGCGTCACGGGCCTCCTGCGCCGCCCAGAAGGCGCGCGCCTCGGCCAGCTCGCGCTCCCGCTCCTCGGCGAGCGCCTCGGCCACGGCCGCGCGTATCTGGTCGGCGTCGGCGGTGGAACGGGCGTTCGGCAGCAGGGCGCGTGTCGTGGCCGCCTGGCCGTCGGTGAGCTGCCGCTGGAGCTCGGTGAGCTGGCGGCGCAGCTTCAGCACGGTGCGCAGGACGGCGACGCCCACGGCGCCGGTGGCTGCCGTGGTGAGCAGCAGAGCGATCGGCATGGCGCTCACTGACATACTCCCGGTTCAAAGTCGACCCCCGACTTCCTACATCAGCTTGAAGGGTGGACTAACCAGCTGTCAGTGCGTAACGTCACGAAACGGACAGGACTTTGGGTTCGCTGTTTCGTCGTGCGCCCTGTCGACCCGCCCTGACCTGCACCGATGTGCCGGTCGAGCGAGATAGGTCACATCCTGGGGGAGATTGGGTCACGAAAAGGCCCAGAACCATGCTGTTTCCTGGGTTCTGGGCCCTTCTGCGACGTAACGTACGTGGCCCGCTACGGACGGTGGGTCAGCTGAGGCGCTCGATGACCATCGCCATGCCCTGGCCGCCGCCGACGCACATCGTCTCCAGGCCGAACTGCTTGTCGTGCCACTGCAGCGAGTTGATGAGCGTGCCGGTGATGCGGGCGCCGGTCATGCCGAAGGGGTGGCCGACGGCGATGGCGCCGCCGTTGACGTTCAGCTTGTCGAGGTCGATGCCGAGGTCCCGGTACGACGGGATCACCTGGGCGGCGAAGGCCTCGTTGATCTCGACCAGGTCGATGTCGTCGATGGTCAGGCCGGCGCGCTGGAGCGCCTGCTTGCTCGCCTCCACCGGACCGAGGCCCATGATCTCCGGGGAGAGGCCGGAGACACCGGTGGACACGATCCGGGCGAGCGGGGTCAGGCCCAGGTCGCGGGCCTTGGTGTCGGACATGATGACGAGCGCGGCGGCGCCGTCGTTCAGCGGGCAGCAGTTGCCGGCGGTGACGAGACCGTCGGGGCGGAAGACCGGCTTCAGGCCCTGCACGGCCTCCAGGGTGACGCCGGCGCGCGGGCCGTCGTCCTTGCTGACCACCGTGCCGTCGGGGAGGGTCACCGGGGTGATCTCGCGCTCCCAGAAGCCGTTCTTGATGGCTTCCTCGGCGAGGTTCTGCGAGCGGACGCCGAACTCGTCCATCTCCTGGCGGGTGACGCCCTTCCAGCGGGCCAGGTTCTCGGCGGTCTGGCCCATGGCGATGTAGGGGTCGGGCAGCAGGCCGTCCTCGCGCGGGTCGTGCCAGGTCGTGCCCTCCTGTTGGGCGACGGACGCGGTGCGGGCCTCGGCCTCGGCGAACAGCGGGTTGTGCGTGTCCGGCAGGCCGTCGGAGCTGCCCTTGCGGTAGCTGGAGACCATCTCGACACCGGCCGAGATGAAGACGTCGCCCTCGCCGGCCTTGATGGCGTGCAGCGCCATGCGGGAGGTCTGCAGGGAGGAGGAGCAGTAGCGGGTGATCGTGCAGCCCGGCAGGTGGTCCATGCCCATCTGCACGGCGACGATCCTGCCGAGGTTGTGGCCCTGCTCGCCGCCGGGGAGGCCGCATCCGAGCATCAGGTCGTCGATGTCCTTGGGGTCCAGCTCGGGGATCTTGGCGAGCGCCGCCTGGATGATGGTGGCGGTGAGGTCGTCGGGGCGCAGGTCCTTCAGGGAGCCCTTGTTCGCGCGGCCGATGGGGGAGCGGGCGGTCGAGACGATCACGGCTTCGGGCATCACGGCTCCAGTGGCGGATTTGTTCGGGCAGGGCAGGTGGGAAGTTACCCGTACGTATGGGCCAGGTCACCGGTGTCGCGGTGTGACACTGACCGCAATTGTCTAAGCGCTTGCTTGGCCGCCTGGAGAGGTCACAGCGAGGGGGTCGCCGGCTCGGCCTCCGGTACGCGGCGCCGGCGCCTCCGCTTGAGCAGGGCCCACGGCCCTCGCGGACCGGTGGGCATGGCCGCCGTCACCTCCGTGCCGGCCTCCGACGCGGCCTCGGCCGCCGCGCGGGCCACCGGCAGGAAACCCTCGCGGCGCGACACGTCCGGCCGCTCCTCCTCCGCCGGCCACAGGCCCAGCGCCGCGCACACCGTGGGCAGGACGGCCATGGCCGCGGTCGCGTAGCCCTCGGCCGACGGGTGGTAGTTGTCCGGCCCGAACAGCTCGCGCGGATTCGCCTCGAACTCGGGACCGAGCAGGTCGCCCAGCGACACCGTGCGCCCGCCCTGCTCCACCACCCCGATCGTCTGGGCCGCCGCCAGCTGCCGGGACGCCCGCCGGGCCAGCCAGCGCAGCGGCTGCTGCACCGGCTCGATCGTGCCGAGGTCCGGACAGGTGCCGACCACCACCTCGGCGCCGGCCGTGCGCAGCCGTCGTACCGCCGCCGACAGGTGCCGAACCGAGCGGGTCGGGTGCATCCGGTGGGTCACGTCGTTCGCGCCGACCATGATCACGCAGATGTCCGGGACGGGCGTGGGCGCGGACAGCACCAGCGCGACCTGGCGGTCCAGGTCGTCGGACCGGGCCCCGGGCACCGCCACGTTCCGCAGCTCCACCGGGCGTTCCGCCACCGCCGCCAGCCCCGAGGCCAGCAGCGCCCCCGGGGTCTGGCCCGCGCGGTGCACGCCCTGCCCCGCCGCCGTGGAGTCGCCGAGCATGGTCAGGCGCAGCGGAGGTTCGCCGGGGATGTCGTACGCGTGCCCGTACACGCCGTCGGCCACCGGCACCCGCCCGCCGCTGCCGTTGCCCACATGGCGCCGCGCCAGCCGCACCTCCGCCAGCACCAGACCGACGACGGCCGCGCCGATGAGCCCGACCCCGCCCCCGCCGTACGCCGCCCCGGCCGCGATGCGCCGGGCCACCCGTGCCCTCGACATCCTCGTCATGCGTCGCCGCCACCTCCTCGTAGCCGTATCCACTCCTTGCCCCGTACGGACCGTGCGCCAATCTCGACGGGCAGTGAACGACCGCTCGCGCCACGCGGCTGGCCTTAGGCTGGCGGCACCACTACGAACAGTTCTTTTGCAGCGACCGGAGACAACGGTGCGATACCACGACTCGATGATCAGCCTCGTCGGCAACACCCCGCTGGTGCGGCTCAACAACGTGACCAAGGGCATCCAGGCGACCGTCCTGGCCAAGGTGGAGTACTTCAACCCGGGCGGTTCCGTGAAGGACCGCATCGCCCTGCGCATGATCGAGGCCGCGGAGCAGAGCGGGGAGCTGAAGCCGGGCGGCACGATCGTCGAGCCGACCAGTGGCAACACCGGCGTGGGACTCGCCATCGTGGCCCAGCAGAAGGGCTACAAGTGCATCTTCGTGTGCCCGGACAAGGTGAGCACCGACAAGATCAACGTGCTGCGCGCGTACGGCGCCGAGGTCGTCGTGTGCCCGACCGCCGTGGCCCCGGAGCACCCGGACTCGTACTACAACGTCTCCGACCGGCTGGTGCGCGAGACGCCCGGCGCCTGGAAGCCCGACCAGTACTCCAACCCCAACAACCCGCTCTCGCACTATCACTCGACCGGCCCCGAGCTGTGGGAGCAGACCGAGGGGAAGATCACCCACTTCGTGGCGGGCGTCGGCACCGGCGGCACCATCTCCGGCACCGGCCGCTACCTGAAGGAGGCCAGCCAGGGCAAGGTCAAGGTCATCGGCGCCGACCCCGAGGGCTCCGTGTACTCGGGCGGCTCCGGGCGGCCGTACCTGGTCGAGGGCGTCGGTGAGGACTTCTGGCCGACCGCCTACGACCGCACCGTCGCGGACGAGATCGTCGCCGTCTCCGACAAGGACTCCTTCCAGATGACCCGCCGGCTGGCCAAGGAGGAGGGCCTGCTGGTGGGCGGCTCCTGCGGCATGGCCGTCGTGGCCGCGCTGAAGGTCGCCGAGCGGCTCGGCCCGGACGACGTCGTGGTCGTCCTGCTGCCCGACAGCGGCCGCGGCTACCTCAGCAAGATCTTCAACGACGAGTGGATGGCCGACTACGGCTTCCTGGAGGACGAGGGCCCCAGCGCCCGCGTCGGTGACGTCCTGAGCCACAAGGCGGGCGGCTCCATCCCGTCCCTGGTGCACATGCACCCGGAGGAGACCGTCGGCCAGGCCATCGAGGTGCTGCGCGAGTACGGCGTCTCGCAGATGCCCGTCGTCAAGCCGGGCGCCGGCCACCCGGACGTGATGGCCGCCGAGGTCGTCGGCTCGGTCGTGGAACGGGAGCTGCTCGACGCGCTGTTCAGCAAGCGGGCCTCGCTGGAGGACCCGCTGGAGAAGCACATGTGCGCCCCGCTGCCCCAGGTCGGCTCCGGCGAGCCGGTCGGCGACCTGATGCAGGTGCTGGGGGCGGCGGACGCCGCGATCGTGCTGGTCGAGGGCAAGCCGACCGGTGTGGTCAGCCGGCAGGACCTGCTGGCCTTCCTGGCCAAGGGCGGCACCAAGTAGCCCTGTTGTGCGAGGGGCGGGGTTCGCGGAAGTGGTACGAGCGTGTCACGTTCGCGCAGCACCCGCTTAACACGGGTCCGGCACAGTAGGGGATGTCGACGGGGAGGGAGCGGCTCCTCTCCCCGGTCGGCGCCGAACGGCGCCAAGGACCTCCGGAGCGGCTCCCGGACCTCCATGGACGCCACGGACGCGTAGGCCCGGCCCTGACCCGGCGCGCGTCCCTCGCGGGGACCGCCGTCGTCCCGCCCCCCGGAAACGGGGGTGCGGCGGTCCCCGCGCACACCTTCCCGCCCGAACGCGCGCCCCCTGCGCGGACGCGGTCGCTCCCCGTCGCGGTTCCTCAGTCGCCGGCCGCGGCCGTCGTCGCGTTCCAGCTCCCCAGCATGGCCAGCCGCTCCGCCGTCTCCGAGCCCGGCTCCGGCGTGTACACCACGATCGTCTGTTCCGGGGCCGACGGGATCGTCAGGGTCTCGTACGGCAGGGTCAGCACGCCCGCGACCGGATGCCGCACCTTCTTCACGCCGAACGCGCACTCGCGGACCTCGTGGTCCGTCCACAGCCGGCGGAAGTCCTCGCTCTTCAGGATCAGTTCGCCGACCAGCGCGCACAGGCCGGGGTCGTCGGCGTACCGGCCCGCCAGCAGCCGCAGCTGGGCCACCGTCTGCGCGGCCACCGCCGTCCACTCCGGGTACAGCTCCCGGGAGGCGGGGTCGAGGAAGACCAGCCGGGGGACGTTCCGCTCGGCCGGTGCGAGGCGGCTGAATCCGTTGACCGCGTCGCCGAGCGCGTTCCAGGCGAGCACGTCCATGCGGGGGCCCAGCACGAACGCCGGGCTGCGCTCCATGCCGTCGAGGAGGATCTGCACGCCGGGCCGGACGCGGGGCGCACCGGCGGGCTTGCGCCGCTGCCGGCGGGGGCGCGCGACCGTGCGCAGGTACGCGTGCTCGGTCTCGTCCAGCCGCAGCACCCGCGCGATCGCGTCCAGCACGGCGTCGCTGACGCTGGTGCCCCGGCCCTGCTCCAGCCGGATGTAGTAGTCGACGCTCACTCCCGCGAGCTGGGCCACCTCCTCCCGGCGCAGGCCGGGCACCCGGCGCCGCCCGTGCGCGGGCAGCCCGACCTCCTCCGGCCGGATGCGGGCGCGGCGCGAGCGCAGGAAGTCGCCCACCTCTGCTTCGTTCCAGTCCCCGTCCATACGCCGATCGTAGGGGAGCGGTGGCCGTCCATCCTGGTACTGGCAGACCCAGGAAAACCGCATCCCTGGGTACGGCGGCCGGCGGCGACGAGAGTGGTGCCGACCGCCGGGGAGCCGCCCCGGCGGGCCAGCAACGAGGGAGCACCCATGTCGTACGAGAACCTGTCCGGCCGTACCGCCGTGGTCACCGGAGCCGCCAGCGGCATCGGCGAGGCGGTCGCCCTGCACCTGGCCGCCGAGGGGGCGCGGGTGGCGCTGCTCGCCCGGCGCGCGGACCGGCTGGAGGCGCTGGTGGAGAAGATCCGGGCGGCGGGCGGCGAGGCGCTCGCGGTGACCGCCGACGTCACCGACGACGCGTCCGTGGAGGCCGCCCGGGACCGGGTCCACGAGGCGTTCGGCGCCGTCGACCTCGTCGTCAACAACGCCGGTGTCATGCTGCCGAACCCCGTCGAGGAGGGCCGGCTCGACGAGTGGCAGCGGATGCTCGACACCAACGTCACCGGTGTGCTGCGGATCATCCGCGCCTTCAGCGCCGACCTGCTGGCCGCCGCGGCCGAGGGGCGCACCGCCGACCTGGTGAACGTCTCCTCCATCGGCGCCCACGTCACCTTCCCGAACTACGCGGTGTACGGGGCGACCAAGGCGGCCGTCACCTACCTGTCGCAGAGCCTGCGCGGCGAGCTGGGGCCGCGGGACGTCCGGGTCACCAACATCGAGCCGGGGCTGACGGAGACCGAGCTGGCGTCGCACATCGGCAGCGCGGAGCTGTCCGGGCAGCTGGACGCGATGTTCGGGGCGCTCGGGGGGCTCTCCGCGGCGGAGGTCGCCGACGTCGTCGCCTACGCCACCAGCCGCCCCCGGCACGTCAACCTGCGCCAGATCATGGTCCTGCCGACCCGGCAGGCGTGACCCCGCCGAACCCGGCACCCGCCCCGACGGCCCCGCGCCCTCGACGACCCCCCGCGCCGGTCACCGTCCCGCGCCGGGCGGTCGCCGAGGTCCCGCCGGTCGCCTGTTCCGCGCCGGGCGGTCGCTGCGGTCGCGCCGGTCGCCTGTTCCGCGCCGGGCGGTCGCTGCGGTCCCGTCGGTCGCCTGTTCCGCGCCGGGCGGTCGCCGCGGTCCCGTCGGTCGCCTGTTCCGCGCAGGGCCGTCGCACAGTCCTGGGGGCCACTTACCCCGCGCCGGGCGGTCGCTGCCGTCTTGCCGGTGGCTCGTTCCGCGCAGGGCCGTCGCACGGTGCTGGGGGTTACTTGCTCTGCGCAGGGCGGTCGCTGCCGTCTTGCCGGTGGCTCGTTCCGCGCAGGGCCGTCGCACTGTGCTGGGGGTTACGCGCTCTGCGCGGGGCTGTCGCTGCCGTCCTGCCGGTGGCTCGTTCCGCGCAGGGCCGTCGCCGTCGGCCCGGTGGTCACTCGCTCCGTGCCGGGTCGTCGTCGTCGCGTCGGCGGCCGAGGAGGTCGGGGTTGAGCCGTACGGCCTGCACCGCGTTGACGCCCACGATGCCGAGCCAGGTGACCACCATCCCGGACAGCCCGGCCACCGCGCCCGCGATGGCGGACAGCGGGATCGCCAGGACCAGCGTGATCAGGGCGAAGCCGTACCGCTCGCCCCAGGAGTCGGCCGGCCTCGGCCGCCGGGTCTCGCGGGCCGTCGCCATCTGCCGCTCCGCCAGCCGACGCCGCACCCGGCGGTCCACCGCGTCGTCGATCCGCTGCTCGACCTTCTCCAGGAAGGACTCCACCAGCGCGGAGTCGTAGTCGTCGCCCAGTTCCCTGCGGGCGCGCACGGTCGCGTCGAGGTCCTTCCGGAGGTTCGGGTCCGTCCTGAGGCCGGCGTCCCGGGGGTCGAGTGTGCTCATGCCGGTGAGCCTAGGGAGCGGCCGGCTCGACGGCACTGGGGCTAGCCCCCTTTCGGAGCCGAGCCATGCGCTCTTCCCGCGCCGGGCTGTATAACTGTATACAGCGACACGCTGCCTGAATAGGTGGTCCGTGTTCGTCCATGCCTCGGCGCTGTACTCTCCCGGGGCGTCGAGGAATCCGGAGGGGGAGTACGTGATGAGCGGGACCGACAGCCCTGCCAACCGCCTGCAGGCGCTCTTCGAGGGCCACCGGCTCACGCCGACCCAGCGCCGCATCGCGCACAGCATGGTGCGCCGGGCCGCCGACGTGCCCTTCCTGTCCAGCGTGGAGCTGGCCGAACTGGCCGGGGTCAGCCAGCCGTCGGTGACCCGGTTCGCGGTCGCCCTCGGCTTCGACGGCTATCCCGCCCTGCGCAAGCACCTGCGCGAGGTCGTCCCGGCCGAACCGGCCGCCGAGGTCTCCGCCTACAACGAGTACCAGCAGGCCGTCGAGGCCGAGATCGAGAACCTGAGGCACCTCGCCGAACTGCTCGCCGACCCGCGCCCGGTGCAGCGGGCCGGCCGGATCCTCGCCGCCTCCCGCCCGCTGCCGGTGCTCGGCCTGCGCGCCGCCGCCTCCCAGGCGTACGGCTTCGCCTACTTCGCCGCCAAGGTCCACCCGGACGTCCGGCTGCTCAACGAGGGCGGCACCATGATCCACGACCGCATCGACGCCGCCGTCCGCGCGGGCGCCACCGCCCTGCTGTGCTTCGCGCTGCCCCGCCACCCCCGCGAGGTCGTGGACACCCTCGCCTACGCCAAGGACGCCGGCCTGACCGTGGTCACCGTCGCCGACTCCGCGTTCGCGCCGGTCGCCAAGCACTCCGACCTGCTGCTGCCCGCCGCCGTCGGCACCGGACTCGCCTTCGACACCGCGTGCGCGCCGATGCTGCTCGGCCGGGTGCTGCTGGAGGCGCTCTGCGACGACCTGCCGGACGCCCAGGCCCGCCTGGAGGAGTTCGACGCGAAGGCGGCGGCCCGCGGCCTGTTCGTCGAATGACCGGGCCCGGGCACTCTCAGATTCGTCTCAGGTTCTGCTATTAGCTTCCCTGCGAGGCACATGCGCTGTGGACACGTGACACGGGAGGCTGACGTGGCGCGCGGAGGACGCGGAGGACAGGGACTGGCTCGGGTGGCCGTCGTCGTACGGGCGGGGGCCGCACCGCTGTGGTGGCTCGGCGTGGTCGCCGCGGGGATCGGGGCCGTGCCGGAGGGAGTGACCGGCCGCCGGATCGGCGTGCTGGCCGGGGCGGCGCTCTTTCTGATCGGCGCGGCCGTCGTGGCACTCGTCCGACGGGGCCGGTACGGCGCCCTCGCCCGCGAGGCGGCCCGCGCGGGCAAGTACGACGTCCTGCAGGACCGGGCGGTGACCGTGCGCGCCTGGCGCCGGGGCCACCGCTGGTGGCTGCTGCTGGGCTGGGCGCTCGCGCTCGGCTCCGCCTTCGCCGTGCCCGCGGCCGGCGGCATGCTGCTGGCCGGGCTCGGCACCGGGCTGCGCCTGAAGGCGGCGTGGCTCGGACGGCTGGAGCGCGCCCGGGAGACGCTGCTGTGGGTGCGCGTCGACTGGCTCGACCGGCGCGGCGGACGCCCGGCGGGCAAGGCCGTGAAGGCCCTGCGCGCCACGGGTGTCGCGGCCGGCGACGCGGCCCCGGGCGGGGCCCGCCGCCGTACCGCCGCACTGGCCTGACCGCCCGTCAGACCTCCAGTTCCTCCTCGATCCGCTTCAGCTGGTGCCGGGCCATCGCCAGGTTGGCCCGGCTGGAGTCGAGGACCAGGTACAGGAACAGGCCGTTGCCGCCGCGACTGCTGAGCAGGCGGATCAGGTGGTACTGGTCGGACAGGGTGATGAGGATGTCCTCGATGCCCGCCTTGAGGCCGAGCATCTCCATCGTGCGCATCTTGGCGCGGATGACGTCGGTGTTGCCGGCTGCGGCCACGTTCAGGTCGAAGCTCTTGCTGCCGCCCATCGTGCCCAGCGCCATCCCGCTGGTGTAGTCGACGAGCGCGACACCGGTGGCGCCCTCTATGGAGGTGAGGGCTTCCTTCAGCGCGGTCTCGGTGTTGGCCATGGTGGTCCTTTCAGCTGTCGGTTGCGGTGCGCGCCTCGGCGGCCGTGGTGCGGGGCGCGCGGGAAGTGCGGGTCCGTGCGGGGGTGGTCCTCGGGAGCGGGCGTGCGGCCTCGGCGGCGTCCAGCAGCTCCCCGATGCGGGCGCCGGCCCGGCGGCCCTCCAGGTGCAGCCGGCCGACGTTGACCCGGTCCTCGGCGAGCAGGGTCAGGACGGCGGTGCGGCCGGCCGCGTAGGTGGCGATGTAGCCGCGCTCGCCGCGCACCAGCAGTTCCCGGAAGCCGCCGTGCCCGGTGGCGTCGGTGACCCGCACGGCGACGCCGAGCGCGGCGGCGGTGAGCGCGGACAGGCCCTCCGGGTCGACCCCGGGGGTGTCGTGGGCGACGACGAGGCCGTCGACGCCGGCCGCGAGGGCGCCGGTGAGCTGCGGTACGCGGGTGCGCAGCCGGACCAGCTCGTCCAGGACGGTCCGCAGGTCCTCTTCGGCCACCATCAGGTCTCTCCTCTCGGCGGGGCGGTGCCGTTCAAAGCGCCTCCAGCGCATCCCTGAGCCTCTTCAGCAGCGCGATGTCGGGGTCGGTGGTGACCTGGGCGAGCGGGAGTGGGGGCGGCGGGGCGGGGGGTGCCGTGGGCAGGGGTGCGATCTGCCCGGCCGCCGTGAGCCGGCGCACGTCGACCAGCGTGTGGAACGCCTGCCGGCCCAGGTTCCGGGCGATGTCGGCGGCCGTGCGGACGCCGTCCACGCGGTCCAGCACGGCCCGCTGCCGGGGTGTCACCGGGGTGGCGGGGGCGGCCCGGCGGGCCGGCGGGGTGGGCCCGGCCGGGTCCGCGCGGATCAGCGGTGCGGTGTCGGCGGCCGGGTCGGGCCACAGCCGGTGCAGCAGCAGCCGGCGGCGCAATGTCTCGCGTTCCAGCGCGACCACCGGGACGGAGGGCAGCGGGCCCAGCCGGGGGGTGGAGTCGTACCGGAACCGTCCCGGGGTGCTGCTCGGCGCCAGCGCGAAGTACCCGGCGTCGTACAGCGCGTCCAGATGGCACAGCTCCAGCGCGCCCGTGGGTAACACCCCGGAGCGCAGGAGGAGTTCGGCCGCGGGCAGGGCGCCCGTGGTGCGGGCCGCCGCCTGCTGCCAGGCGGTGGCCGCGAGGGTGCCGTGGGCCGTGAGGAGCACGTCGAGGCCAGGGGCCAGGGGGCTCTCGGCGTGCACCACCCGGCCCTCGGCGAGGTGCAGGACGCCGTGTTCGCGGACCAGGACGCCGGTGGCCCGCTCCTCGGCGAGCCGGGTGAGCATCGGGGACAGGGCGCGCCCGGCCTCCTTGTCCCGGACCGGGAGGGCCGGCGGCGGGGTGCTGACCACGGTCATCCCAGCACCAGCCGGGCGGCCATCTCACCGAGCCGGATCCGGGCGAGCGCCAGGTTGCCCTCCTCGCGGCCGAGCCACAGGTGCAGGAACACGCTGCTGTCGAAGGACGTGTCCACGAAGCGCAGCAGGTGGTAGCTGTCCCCGTTGCTGATGATCACGTCCTCCACCGGGGGCAGGTCCTCGCCGCCCGCCGCGAAGGTGCCGTGCTCCGCGGCCATCCGGGCCAGTTCGGCGGCCTCGGCCGCGGTCGTCTCGTGGTCGCCGCCGGGCGCCTCACCGACCGCGCCGAGGGCCAGACCGCTCGTCCAGTCCACCAGCGCGGCCCCCCGGGCACCGGGCAACCGCATCGCTTCCAGCAAGCACTCGTCGATTCCGGGCACCGTGGCTCCCCTCCCGCCTGGGACTCCGGCTGAGTGACGCCGACACTACGCAACGTGTGTGCGGGAGGTGGAGCCTTTGGCATTTTCCGTTGGAACATGCGTCGGGCGTACTAGTGTGGGTCAACTTGGCCGCGGTGCGCGGGAGTTGATCATCGAGGGGCGGCGGGTGCGCCGGTCGCGCCCGGGAGGCCGGTCAGCGCGGAGGCGTGCGCCCCTCCCGACTCCGCCACCACCTCCTCGACGGTCTGCGGCTCCCGTACGGTCGCGAAGGCGACGCCCTCCTCGCCGTCCGGCGCGTAGCCGTAGATGCCCGGCCGGGCGAGGGAGTTGTAGGCGTAGTGGTGGGCGAAGTAGTACGCGCCCGTGTCCAGCGCCGCCGCGTAGTCACCCTGCTCCAGCAGGGGCAGCGCGCGCCCCTCGGCGAGCAGGTCGCCCGAGAAGCAGGCCGGGCCGGCCACGTCCTGCACCACCTCCGGCCCCGCCTTCGGCCGCCCCGCGGCGTCGTACGCGGCGATCCGCAGCGGCCAGGCCCCCGGCACGTACACCGTCCGCGTCGCCACCTGCACGCCCGCGTGCGTCACCGCGATCCGGCGCCCGCCCGCGCTCTTGGCGTACTCCACCCGGGCCACCACCGTCCCGTGCTTGGCCAGCAGCGACCGCCCGAACTCGGTCACCAGCCCGTACCGCCCGTCGAACAGTCCCGGCACCTGCTCGGCCAGCAGCCGCGCGTACCGGGCGTACGACGGCGTCGTCTCCTCCGACGCGAGGTTCACCGGCAGCCCGCCGCCGATGTCGACCGTGTCGACCTGCCGCCGCCCGGCGACCGCGTTGATCTCCTCCGCGAGCGCGTACACCTCCGCCGCACCCCGCGCCAGCAGCGGCAGCGGGATGCCCTGCGAGCCGGTGTGCGCGTGCAGCCGGGTCAGCCACGGCCGCTGCGCGTACGCCCGGACGACCCAGTCGCGCGCCCCCTCGTCGCGCAGCGCCACCCCGAACTTCGAGGTCCGCGTCGCCGTGGAGGTCGCCCCGATGGTGCCGCCGCCGATCTGCGGGTTGACCCGGAGCCCGAGCGGGGAGCGGGTGGGCGTGTCGCGCACCAGGGCGTCGAGCCGGTGCAGCTCCTGCGGGTTGTCCGCGTTGACCGCGACGCCCAGGGCCAGCGCCTCGCGCAGCTCCGCCGGGGTCTTCGCCGGCGAGTCCAGTACCGTCCGGGCGGGCGGCACCCCGGCCGCCCGGGCCAGCGCCAGCTCGCCGGGGCTCGCCACCTCCGCGCCGATGCCCGCCTCGTGCAGCAGCCGCACCACCGGCACCAGCGGCGTCGCCTTCACCGCGAAAGCGTGCAGCACCGGTGTGCCGGGCGGCACGACCGCGTCGAACGCCGCCCGCAGCGCCGCCGCGGACTCCCGGATGCCGACGACGTCCAGCAGGCCCACCACGGCGGCGTCCGGGCCCAGCAGTCCCCGCTCGACGGCCGCCCGCACGGCCCGGTCCCGCCGCGCCGCCCGTCCCCGGGCCTCGCTCCCGACGTCCTCGGCGTCCTCGGCCGTCTCGATCTCCGCCACGGCTTCTCCGTCCTGTCTCGGCTACCGGTGCTTCCAGCCAAACACCCGCCACGCGCGGACGGGGCCGTCCCCGTGTATTGACTAGCTCTATTCAGGAAGACAGGATGTGAATAGACGTAGGCACAGGAGGAGGCAGACGATGTCGGGACCCCGCCCCGTACGAGCACCGCGCGGCACGGAACTGAGCGCCCTGGGATGGCAGCAGGAAGCCGCCCTGCGCATGCTGCAGAACAACCTCGACCCCGAGGTCGCCGAGCACCCCGACAAGCTCGTCGTCTACGGCGGCACCGGCAAGGCCGCCCGCGACTGGCGCTCCTTCGACGCCATGGTCCGCACCCTGAAGACCCTCAAGCAGGACGAGACCATGCTGGTCCAGTCCGGCCGCCCGGTCGGCGTGATGCAGACCCACGAGTGGGCGCCGCGCGTCCTCATCGCCAACTCCAACCTGGTCGGCGACTGGGCCAACTGGGAGGAGTTCCGCCGCCTGGAGGCCCTCGGCCTGACCATGTACGGCCAGATGACCGCCGGCTCCTGGATCTACATCGGCACCCAGGGCATCCTCCAGGGCACCTACGAGACCTTCGCCGCCGTCGCCGCGAAGAAGTTCGGCGGCACCCTGGCCGGCACCATCACCCTGACCGCCGGCCTCGGCGGCATGGGCGGCGCCCAGCCGCTCGCCGTGACCATGAACGACGGCGTCGCGATCTGCGTCGACTGCGACCCGCGGGCCATCGAGCGCCGCATCGCGCACCGGTACCTCGACGTCAAGGCCGACTCCCTGGACCACGCGCTCCAGCTGGCCGTGGAGGCCCGCGACGCGCGCCGCCCGCTGTCCATCGGCGTCCTCGGCAACGCGGCCGAACTGGTCCCCCAGCTCCTCGCGATGAACGCCCCCGTCGACATCGTCACCGACCAGACCTCCGCCCACGACCCGCTGTCCTACCTCCCGGTGGGCGTGGCCTTCGAGGACATGGCCTCCGAGGCCGCCAAGGACCCGGCCGGCTTCACCACCCGCGCCCGCGAGTCCATGGCGCAGCACGTGGAGGCCATGGTCGGCTTCATGGACGCCGGCGCCGAGGTCTTCGACTACGGCAACTCCATCCGGGGCGAGGCCCAGCTCGCCGGCTACGACCGGGCGTTCGCCTTCCCCGGCTTCGTCCCCGCCTACATCCGCCCGCTGTTCTGCGAGGGCAAGGGCCCCTTCCGCTGGGCGGCCCTGTCCGGCGACCCGGCCGACATCGCCAAGACCGACAAGGCGATCCTGGAGCTGTTCCCCGAGAACGAGTCCCTCGCCCGGTGGATCAAGATGGCCGGCGAGCGGGTCCACTTCCAGGGCCTGCCCGCGCGCATCTGCTGGCTCGGCTACGGCGAGCGGGACAAGGCCGGCGAGCGGTTCAACGACATGGTGGCGAGCGGTGAGCTGGCCGCGCCGCTGGCCATCGGCCGCGACCACCTCGACTGCGGCTCCGTCGCCTCGCCGTACCGGGAGACCGAGGCCATGCTCGACGGGTCCGACGCGATCGCCGACTGGCCGCTGCTGAACGCCATGGTCAACGTGGCCTCGGGCGCCTCCTGGGTGTCCATCCACCACGGCGGCGGCGTCGGCATGGGGCGGTCCATCCACGCCGGACAGGTCACCGTGGCCGACGGGACCAAGCTGGGCGGCGAGAAGATCCGGCGCGTTCTCACCAACGACCCCGGGATGGGCGTCATCCGGCACGTGGACGCGGGCTACGACATCGCGGAGTCGGTCGCGGCCGAGCGGGGGGTCCGGGTGCCCATGCGTGAGGGTGACGAGGCGTGACCCAGGCCCAGGAGCCGCAGCCGGGCGGGGGCAGCTCCTTCCACGAGATGTGGGCGGAGCTGCTCCCCGTCGGGCGGCACCCCGAGTCGCGCGGTTACCGGCGCTACGCCTGGACCGGGGCCGACGCCGAGTGCCGGGCCTGGTTCAAGGAGCAGGCTGAGGCCCGGGGACTGGCGTACGAGCTCGACCGGAACGGGAACCAGTGGGCCTGGCTCGGCGACCCCGCCGCCGGGGACGCCGTCGTCACGGGCTCCCACCTCGACTCCGTGCCGGACGGCGGGGCCTTCGACGGGCCCCTCGGCGTCGTGTCCTCCTTCGCCGCCCTGGACGAACTGCGCGGCCGGGGCGCGGAGTTCGCCAAGCCGCTCGCCATCGTCAACTTCGGCGACGAGGAGGGCGCCCGGTTCGGGCTCGCCTGTGTCGGCTCCCGGCTCACCGCCGGGCAGCTGACCGTCGAGCAGGCCCACCGGCTCACCGACGGGGAGGGGATCAGCCTGCCCCGGGCCATGGAGGCGGCCGGGTACGACCCGGACGCCATCGGGCCCGACCCCGGGCGGCTGGCCCGGATCGGCGCCTTCGTGGAGCTGCACGTCGAACAGGGCCGCGCGCTGGACCTGTCCGGCGACCGGGTCGGCATCGCCAGTGCCATCTGGCCGCACGGGCGGTGGCGGTTCGACTTCCGGGGCGAGGCCAACCACGCCGGCACGACCCGGCTGGTGGACCGCCGCGACCCGATGCTGTCGTACGCCGAGACCGTGCTCGCCGCCCGCCGCGAGGCCGCACTCGCCGGTGCCGTCGCCACCTTCGGGAAGATCGCCGTCGAGCCCAACGGGGTCAACGCCATCCCGTCCCTCGTGCGCGGGTGGCTCGACTCCCGCGCCGCCGACCAGGACACCCTGGACACGGTGGTGGGCGGCATCGAGAAGGCGGCCCGGGAGTACGCCGACGCCCACGGCGTCGACCTCGACGTCGTCCGGGAGTCCTTCACCCCGGTCGTGGAGTTCGACCACGCCCTGCGGGACGAACTCGGCCGCATCCTGGGCAAGGACGCCGGCCTCACGGTGCCCGTCCTCGGGACCGGCGCCGGACACGACGCCGGGATCCTCTCCGGAAGCATCCCGACCGCCATGCTGTTCGTACGCAACCCCACCGGTGTCTCGCACTCCCCGGCCGAGTTCGCCGCCGAGGACGACTGCGTGGCCGGGGTGCGCGCACTCGCCGACGTACTGGAAGGACTGGTCCGCAGGTGACGAAGGGGACCTACTGGCTGGAGCACGCCTGGCTCGGCACCTATGTCGAGCCGGGGGTCACGGTGGAGGTGGCGGACGGGCGGATCGGCGCCGTCCGCACCGGGACGCCCACTCCGCCGCCCGGCGCCGAGGTGCTGCGCGGGCTCACCCTGCCCGGGCTCGCCAACGCCCACAGCCACGCCTTCCACCGGGCGCTGCGCGGCACCGTCCAGGTCGGCTCCGGGACCTTCTGGACCTGGCGGGAGGTGATGTACTCCATCGCCGACCACCTGACCCCGGAGACCTACCACGCCCTGGCCCGCGCGGTGTACGCCGAGATGGCCCTCGCCGGCATCACCTGTGTCGGCGAGTTCCACTACGTGCACCACGCACCCGGCGGCACCCCCTACGCCGACCCCAACGCCATGGGGGAGGCGCTGATCGCCGCCGCCGCCGAGGCCGGCATCCGGATCACCCTCCTCGACACCTGCTATCTCTCCTCCGGCTTCGGCGAGCCGCCCACCGCCCACCAGTTGCGGTTCTCCGACGGCAGCGCGGAGGCCTGGGCCGAACGCTGTGCAGTTCTCAAGGAGCGGGACCACGCGCGGATCGGTGCGGCGATTCACTCCGTACGGGCCGTACCCGCCGGGCAGTTGGCGACCGTGGCGCGCTGGGCCGAGGAGCGGCGGGCCCCGCTGCACGTGCACCTGTCGGAGCAGACCGCCGAGAACGACGCCTGCCTCGCCGCGCACGGCCGCACGCCCACCCGGCTGCTCGCCGACCACGGCGTCCTCGGGCCGCGCACCACCGGGGTGCACAACACCCACCTCACCGACGAGGACATCGCCCTGCTCGGCGACTCGGGCACCGGCACCTGCATGTGCCCGACGACCGAACGGGACCTGGCCGACGGCATCGGCCCGGCCGTCGCCCTCCAGCGGGCCGGCTCCCCGCTCTCCCTCGGCTCCGACAGCCACGCCGTCATCGACCTGCTCGAAGAGGCACGCGCCATGGAGCTGAACGAGCGGCTGCGCTCCCGCACCCGGGGCCACTGGACGGCCGCCGCCCTGCTGCGGGCCGCCACCGCCGACGGCCACGCCGCCCTCGGCTGGGACGACGCCGGCACCATCGAGCCCGGCGCGCTCGCCGACCTGACGACGATCGCCCTGGACTCGGTCAGAACGGCCGGGCCACTGCCCAGGCTGGGCGCCGAGACGGCCGTATTCGCGGCGAGCGCGGCGGACGTACGGCATACGGTCGTGGGCGGCCGGCACGTCGTACGCGACGGCGTGCACACGCTCGTACCCCATGTGCCGCAGGCGCTGGCCGCCGCCGTCGACGCCCTGCGCGGCTGAGCCACGCCGACCCCCACGAGGACGACACCATGAGCAGCAGCACCGTCATCACCAACATCGCCACGCTGGTCACCAACGACCCCTCCCTCGGTGACGGCTCCCCCCTCGGCCTGGTCCAGGACGCGGCCGTCGTCCTCGACGGCGACCGTGTCGTGTGGACCGGTGAGTCAAGCAAAGCACCCGCCACCGACAACCGGGTCGACGCGAGCGGCCGGGCGGTGCTGCCGGGCTTCGTGGACTCCCACTCCCACCTGGTCTTCGCGGGCGACCGGACGCAGGAGTTCAACGCCCGCATGTCCGGCCGCTCCTACACGGCCGGCGGCATCCGCACCACGGTCGCGGCCACCCGGGCCGCGAGCGACGCGGAACTGGAGGCGAACCTCACCCGTTACCTCGACGAGGCCCTCCGCCAGGGCACGACCACCTTCGAGACCAAGTCGGGCTACGGCCTCACCGTCGAGGACGAGTCCCGCGCCCTGCGCCTCGCGGCGAAGCACACCGACGAGGTGACGTACCTCGGCGCGCACATCGTCTCCCCGGACTACGCCGACGACCCGGCGGCCTACGTCGCCCTCGTCACCGGCGAGATGCTGGACGCCTGCGCGCCGCACGCCCGCTGGATCGACGTCTTCTGCGAGAAGGGCGCCTTCGACGGCGACCAGGCCCGCGCGATCCTCACGGCCGGCAAGGCCAAGGGCCTGCACCCGCGCATCCACGCCAACCAGCTCTCCCACGGCCCCGGTGTCCAGCTGGCCGTCGAACTGGACGCGGCCAGCGCCGACCACTGCACCCACCTCACGGACGCCGACGTGGACGCCCTGGCCCACAGCTCGACGGTCGCCACCCTGCTGCCCGGTGCCGAGTTCTCCACCCGCGCCGAGTGGCCGGACGCCCGCCGCCTGCTGGACGCGGGCGTGACGGTCGCCCTCTCCACCGACTGCAACCCCGGCTCGTCCTTCACCTCCTCCCTCCCCTTCTGCATCGCCCTGGCCGTCCGCGACATGCGGATGACCCCCGACGAGGCGGTCTGGTCGGCCACGGCGGGCGGCGCGGCGGCCCTGCGCCGCACGGACGTCGGCCGCCTGAGCCCGGGGGCCCGGGCGGACCTGATGCTCCTCGACGCCCCCAGCCACGTCCACCTGGCCTACCGGCCGGGCGTGCCGCTGGTCAGCGGGGTGTGGCGCGGGGGCGTACGGGTGGTGTGAGCGGGGCCCGCCGGAGCCGGTGCGCGGCCGGTCTCACCCGGCCCCGGCCCGCCACCGCTGCTCCCGGCTGCCGTCCAGGGGCCTGAGGGCCACGCCGCGACCGTCCTGCGGGGTGACCGCCGTCTCGATGGCGATGTGCGGGCGGATCGTGCCGTCCGCGTCGACGGTGAAGCGGAGGTTCTCGCCGTTGCGGCCGTAGACCGCGTCGCACTCCCAGATGCCGACGCCCCGGTCGACCGAGCCCCGGCTGTCCAGGCAGAAGTCCTCGTCGGCCGCCGAGCGGAGCACGCCGAGGCCGGGGTCGACCCGCCAGCGCTGGGTGGGCGAGGAGGAGCAGGGAGCCGTGACGACGTCGTTGCCCTCGGACAGGTCGCCGTAGCGGATGTCCAGGCACCGGTCCGTGGCGAGGTTGACCACCTGCGCGGACGAGGTGCCCGGCGGCTGGGGCGGGGGCGTCGGCCGCGGTGTGTTGCGGTGCGTGGGCGGCGCGGTCGGCCGGGGGGAGGTCCGCGCCGGCGTGGGGGACGTCGACGGGCGGGTGGGGGAGGGGCTGGGCGACGGGGACAGGGAGGGGGACGGGGCGGGGGTGACGGAGACGGTGGCCGTCACCGTCGTCGCGGGCGGTACGGGGGTCGCCGCCGCCGGCTGCTGGTCGGCGGGGCGCGCCGGGGTGAGCGTGAACACCAGCAGCGGGGTCAGCGCCACCCCGAGGCCCGCCGAGGCCAGCAGGACGCGGCGCCGGTGCGGGCGACGGGGCGCGTCCACCGCGGCGGACCCGGCGGGATCGGGCGGCTCCTCCTGTCGCAGGTACGCCGTTCCGCGCCAGGGCAGCAGGCCCTCGGCCAGGCTCTGCCGCGGGGCGTCCCGCAGCGCCCGCAGATCCTCGAACGCGGCCGTGCAGTGCGGGCAGCGCGCCATGTGGGCGTCCAGGTCGGCGCTGTGGCGCGGGGCGTCCGGCCGTACCGCCTCCTCGATCAGCCGCCGGAAGTCCGCGCAGCGCGGGTCGTCCGAGGCGGCCAGGCGGTGCCGCAGGCAGGCCTGCGCCAGGGCCTTGAGGGCCTGCGGGGTGCCGTGGGCGACGTCCGCACGGCTCAGGCCCACGAAGGCGGCGGTGCGCTCCACGGGTTCGGCGTCGAGGACGCCGTACCAGAGCAGGCCCTGGGTGCGCGACGGCAGCGACTGGAAGGCCGGGAGGAGCGGCGGGGTCGGGCCCTCGGGGCGGCCGGTCGCGCCCAGCACCAGCAGCAGCCCCGGGTCGATGCCCGCGGAGCGCTCGTCGCGCGCCCAGCCGGCCGCCAGCCGGGCGGTGAGCAGCAGGAGCCGGTGACGCAGGGGGACGGCCGGCTCGACGCCCCTGGCCGTCTCGCGGGCCGCCGTGGCGAACGCCTCCGCCGCCAGCCTGCGGGCCGCCGGCTCGCTCACCGCGCACAGCCGGGCGTAGCCGAGGACCGCCGGGTGGTGCCGACGGCGCAGCTCCTGCAGCGCCGCGTACGCCGTGTGCGTGGGGGAGCGCAGCAGTTCGGTCAGCCGGGCGTCCGGCGCCTCCGCGTGCTCCCCTGCCGTGGCGTGGTCCCCCTCGGCCATGTGACACCCTCCGTCCCGCGAAGGCAGCTGACGTACCAGCCGGTTTGGGGGGCCATAGTGGTGGAGGAGGCGGGCGCTGGAAAGAGGTTTCCGCGGGTAACCGCATAACGGTTGGGGAGTTGGGGACCCGGCAACCGGTGGGGCAGGTCCGCCGGGGACGCGGAAGCGGCCCGGCACCGTCGGCCGAGCCGCTTTCCACACCGCTGAGGGCCGGTGTCACCGAGGGCCGGTGTCACTCCTCCAGCGTCAGCCCCTTGCGCAGCCGTACCAGCGTGCGCGACAGCAGCCGGGACACGTGCATCTGGGAGATGCCGAGTTCCTCGCCGATCTCCGACTGGGTCATGTTCGCCACGAACCGCAGGGAGAGGATCTTCCGGTCCCGGGAGGGGAGTTCGGCGATCAGGGGCTTGAGCGACTCGATGTACTCGATGCCCTCCAGCCCGTGGTCCTCGTACCCGATCCGGTCCGCGAGCGCGCCCTCGGACTCGTCCTCCTCCGGCTGGGCGTCCAGCGACGAGGCGGTGTAGGCGTTCGAGGCGGCCATGCCCTCGACGACCTCGTCCCGGGAGATGCCGAGCCGCTCGGCCAGTTCCGCGACCGTGGGGGCGCGGTCCAGCTGCTGCGCCAGCTCGTCGCCGGCCTTGGCCAGGTCGAGCCGCAGCTCCTGGAGCCGGCGCGGGACGCGCACGGACCACGAGGTGTCGCGGAAGAACCGCTTGATCTCGCCGATGATGGTCGGCATCGCGAAGGTGGGGAACTCGACGCCGCGCGAGAGTTCGAAGCGGTCGATCGACTTGATCAGGCCGATGGTGCCGACCTGGATGATGTCCTCCATCGGCTCGCTGCGGGAGCGGAAGCGGGAGGCGGCGAACTTGACGAGCGCGAGGTTGAGCTCGACGAGCGTGTTGCGGACGTACGCGTGCTCGTGCGTGCCTTCCTCCAGCGACTCCAGGCGCTCGAAGAGGGTCTTGGACAGGGCCCGCGCGTCGACCGGGCCGATCTCGTCGTACGGGGGGATCTCCGGGAGTCCCTCGAAGAGGTCGAGGGCGTCGATGGGATGATCCAGTTGTTCCGGTGGGGGTGTCGACGTCGCGATCGGGGTAGGCGATGCGTCGAGCCGGGGTGACATGGGTGTCCTCCATCGTTCTCGGCATATGGCTGCCGAAGCCAGTACGTGCACTGCGGTGTGCGGCGCCTCCGAAGCCGGCGTGTAGGGGTGTGTGTCCTTACTAGGCCTACCCGCTGCACCGAGCGAGTCGCAAGTGCGTTCTGTCGCTATATGTCCGTTTCTGTGCGGATGTTCGGGTGTCGGAGTGCGCATGGAAGGCGTAATGTTCGAGGGCATCAGCAGCCACGACCTCGGGAGAGAGACGGCATGGACCACGGGACGGTCGGCAGCGCACAGTCGGGCCGGCTTCTGGTGGAGGTGCGGGAAGAGGGCTCCAGCGCCGTTGTGACACCGGCGGGTGAGCTCGATCACCACACCGCCGATCTTTTGCGTGAGCCCCTCGACGACCTTCTGGCCAAGGGCTTCGCGCGGCTCGTGGTGGACTGCTCGCGCCTGGAGTTCTGCGACTCCACGGGGCTGAACGTCCTGCTCGGCGCCCGCTTGAAGGCGGAGGCCGCCGGCGGCGGGGTCCACCTGGCCGGGATGCTGCCAGTGGTCGCCCGCGTGTTCGAGATCACCGGGGCCGAGGCGGTCTTCACCGTCCACGACTCCGTGGAGGCGGCCCTGGCCGACGGTGCGGACTGATCCGCCCCCGGTGTTCGACCGGTCCTGCGCGGCTTCCGATGGGCGTTACATGCATCACGCCCGAAACGGGGGGTGTTCCGTCGGATCGGTCGGGCAGGAGAGGGCAGAGGAAGGCGGGAGGCGTTCTGCCGGCCGTCGGCCGTCGGTCACCGGACCCCGGGGCCGGCGGGCGCCCGGGACGGGGCGTACGACCTGCGGACGGGCGGGTATGGATCCCTGGCCGGGCGGCGGGCGGACGACCGCCGGGGCGGTGTGCGGACGCCGCGCGGACGATCGGACGGACGGCGTCCGGCGGCGTGCGGAGGAGATGCCGACCGGAGGGCGTACCGGGCGTCGGCGGCGCCAGGCCTTCCGCAGGAGTGACCGGCCGCAGACCGTCGGCCGGACTTGTTGACCGGACTTTTGAATCGTGAACTGGTGAATCGGTGAGGTGAAGCGCTGATGAGCACCACCCGGCCTTACTCGCCGGGCGACCGCGGCCCGGAGCCCAGCGGCGCTTCCGGGGCGTCCGAGGGGGCTGTGCCGGCTGTCGGCGCAGCCACGGGGGCAGCCGCGCCGTCCGTGCCGTCCGGGCCGCCGGGCCCGGCCGACGGCACCCCGCAGACCCGGGGCCGTCAGGTCCGCAGACTGCGCCTGGAAGGCGAGAGCGGGGTCGTCCCGCTCGCCCGCGACTTCACCCGCCAGGCGCTGTACGCGTGGGGCTGGCTGCCCGCCGCCGGGGCCGATCAGCGGGCCGCCGCCGAGGACGTGCTGCTCGTGGTCTCCGAACTGGTCACCAACGCCTGCCTGCACGCCGAGGGCCCGGACGAACTGCTCCTCTCCTGCGACAACAAGGTGATCCGGCTGGAGGTCTCCGACCGGGGCGCCGGCCAGCCCGCCCCGCGCACCCCGCACCGCGCCGGCCGGCCCGGCGGGCACGGCATGTTCATCGTGCAGCGCCTGTGCCTGGACTGGGGCGTGGTCCGTGCCCCCGGCGCGCCGGGCAAGACGGTCTGGGCGGAGCTGGGCGCCCCCGCCTGAGGGCCGGCGGGCTCCACCCGGGTCCCGGCCTCCACTCCGACACCGCTTCGCGCACGCCGGATCACCACGGCTCCGGCGTGTGACGTGTCTTCCTTCCTCACGGCCCCGGGCGTACCTTGACGGCCACTTCTGATGCGCCGTCAGGAATGAATGGGTGGACCGAACGTGTCGTACCCGAAACGAACCGCCGCGCTCGCGTCCGCCGCGGCCCTGGCCGGCTCGGCGGTGCTGCTGGCCGCGCCGGCGGCCCACGCCGGCGTCGTCCGACGTCGACTACCGCTGCCGGACGCCGATCGGGGTCAAGGCCGCCCTCTCGCCGATCGACATCAAGGGCGTCAGGAGCGGGAGCGGCTACAGGACCACCATGTCCTGGCAGAAGGGCGTCTCCTCCAGTCCGGTCGAACTGGGCAAGGGGGCGATGAACCCCGGCGCCACGATCAAGCTGGGCGGTGCCGACAGCGGCACCCTCGCCGTCAGCGGACCCGCCAACGACGCGGCCGTCCCGGCCGACACACCGATCAAGATCAGCGACCTGAGCGGCACCTGCACGCCGAAGAGGAGCGGCAAGGTCGCCTTCACCGCGGGCACGCTCACGATCAAGGCGCTCGGTACGACGACGACCTGTACGCCGACGAACGGTCCCGGCCCGTCCCTGACCCGGGACGTGACAGCGGCCGCCGGCTCGTCGTCCTCCTCGGGCGGCTCCTCGTCGTCGTCCTCGGCCGGTGGCACCCCCTCCGGCGGCCGGCTTCCGCAAACCGGCCCCGAGGACTCCGCGGTCGCCCTCGGCACGCTCGGCGGCACGGTCCTGCTCGCCGGCGCGGCGGGCGCGCCGTGGCTGACCCGGCGGGGGCAGACCGCTCGGCACTGACCCGGACCGGCCCTCCCACGCGCCCCGCAGAGGCCGGCCCGACCCGACCGCGACCCGGTCCGGGATGGCCCCACCGCACCCGTCCGGGCCGTCTCCCCGCACGGCGTCGCCCAGGCCCTGGCCGGACCGCACGCCACCTCCCCGGCCACCCCCCGCCGAACCGGGCGGCGCGGCGGGCGGCACGTCGACGTCGGGCGGTTCCTCGGGCTCGGCGGCGACGGGTGGCGGCGGCGGTGACGGCGGCCTCGCCGAGACCGGTGCGGGTGACCACGGCGCCCTGAAGGCACTGGGCCTGGTGGCACGGCCATCCTGCTCGGGGCGGCGGTGTTCACGGTGCTGCCACGGCGCGGGACGCGATAGCCGGCCCCAGGCCCGCGGGCGACTGCGCCGACGGCCACCGCCGTACGCCGGCCGCCGAGGCACGACCACGGCGTCGGCGCCCCGCACCCCGGCACGCACGGAGGGCCACCACGCCCAAGGACGTGGTGGCCCTCCGCCGGCCGGGTCCGGCGACTAGTTGACGTCGCCCATCAGCTTCTTCACCTTGCCGCGGTACATCCACACCGCGACACCGGCGACCACGGCGAGCGCGGCCTCCAGGGCGACGAAGCCCATCCTGTCGAGGTTGACGCCGCCGATGGCGGGGTTGGACAGCAGGGCGGTGACGGAGTCGCCCGCGGTCACCGCGAGGAACCAGACGCCCATCATCTGCGAGGCGTACTTCGTCGGCGCCATCTTCGTCGTCACGGACAGACCCACCGGCGACAGCGTCAGCTCACCGATGGTCTGCGCGAAGTAGATGCCGACCAGCCACAGCGCCGCGGCCTTGTGGCCGCCCTCGGCGATGGACAGCGGGGCGAGGAAGACGAAGAAGGACGCACCGACGAGCAGCAGACCGGAGGCGAACTTCACGATCGTGCTCGGCTCCTTGCCGCGCTTGTTCAGCCACAGCCACAGCCAGGCGAAGACGGGCGCGAGAGCCATGATCATGACCGGGTTGACCGACTGGTACCAGGAGACCGGGAACTCCCAGCCGAAGATGGTGTTGTCGGCGCTCTTCTCGGCGAACAGCGAGAGGGTGGAGCCGCCCTGGTCGTAGATCATCCAGAAGACGGCGGCGGCCACGAAGAACCAGATGTACGCGGACACCTTGGAGCGCTCGGCCGGCTCCAGGTCCTTGTCGCGCAGGATCCGGGAGATGACGAGGATCGGCACGATCAGGCCGATGAGCGTGAGCGGGATCAGCGCCCAGTTCAGGGTGAAGTGGCCGGTGCCGCCGACGATGCCGTAGAAGACGACGGCGATGGCCAGCCAGATCAGGCCCTTGCGCAGGGTGGACGCCTTCTCGGCGGGCGTCAGCGGGGTCGGGACCTCGCTGCTCCGGGCGCTCAGGTGGCGGCCGCCGAGCAGGTACTGGGCGAGACCCAGCGCCATGCCGAGCGCGGCCAGCGCGAAGCCCAGGTGCCAGTTGACGTTCTCACCGACGGTGCCGATGACCAGCGGGGCGACGAACGCACCGAGGTTGATGCCGATGTAGAAGAGCGTGAAGCCACCGTCGCGGCGCGGGTCCTGAGGGCCGTCGTAGAGGTGGCCGACCATCGTGGAGATGTTGGCCTTCAGCAGACCGGAGCCGATGGCGACGAGGACCAGGCCGACGTAGAAGCTCGCGGCGGCGGGCAGCGCGAGGCACAGGTGGCCGAGCATGATGACCAGGCCCGCGACGGCGACCGTCTTGCGGGGGCCGAGGACGCGGTCGGCGAACCAGCCGCCGGGCAGGGCGAGCAGGTACACGAGCGACAGGTACACGGCGTAGATCGCCGTCGCCGTGCCCGCGCTCAGGTGCAGGCCACCCGGGGCCACCAGGTACAGCGGGAGAAGGGCCCTCATGCCGTAGTAGGAGAAGCGCTCCCACATCTCGGTCATGAAGAGAGTGGCCAGTCCGCGGGGGTGGCCGAAGAAGGTCTTCTCGGAACCGGGGGTGCCCGGTCGGACCGAGTCCTTCGTCAGGCTGGACGCCATGGTCGTTCCTTGCTGGTCGGGACGCGCGGTGGAGCGTTGCGCGCCCGGTGGGGGTGTCGGCCGGCACCGGCGGGGTCGGCCGCCCACCCCCACGCCCAGGGGGAGTCCGCCCCGGATCGCGGAGCGGCGGACGGCGACCACCGGGATCCACGCCCTGGGACGCGTCGGTGCGTCCGGAGCCCGGCCAGAGGTCATTCCTTTCAAGGCTGGTCTGGGCCAGCCCGCACACAAAGAAGACCCTCAGCGTCAGATGCCCGCCAAAGGTCCCCGGTGTACTACAGGCGTTCAGGTCACCATACGGCAGGACACTGCCGGATATGGAAGGACTTGAGACACGGATCACAGGTGTCGCGGGAACCGCAGAACCAGATTCGAAGGTCTCTCCTACGATCGCATCCCCAGGTCAATGGTTCGTACCAACAGCATACGAAGGTAAGAGGGCCGGGGGCCGATCACACCCCGGCACCGCACGCGGGCGGTCTACCATCACCTCATGACCCGTGTACTGCTCGCCGAGGACGACGCGTCCATCTCGGAGCCGCTGGCCCGCGCCCTGCGCCGGGAAGGTTACGAGGTCGAGGTGCGCGAGGACGGACCCGCCGCGCTCGACGCCGGAATGCAGGGCGGCGTGGATCTGGTCGTGCTGGACCTGGGCCTGCCCGGCATGGACGGCCTGGAGGTCGCCCGCCGGCTGCGCGCCGACGGTCACACCGTGCCGATCCTCATCCTGACCGCGCGTGCCGACGAGGTGGACACCGTCGTCGGCCTGGACGCGGGCGCCGACGACTACGTCACCAAGCCGTTCCGGCTCGCCGAACTGCTCGCCCGGGTGCGGGCCCTGCTCCGGCGCGGCGCCGCCGAACCGCAGCAGCCGCCGGCCACGCACGGGGTGCGGATCGACGTCGAGTCGCACCGCGCGTGGATGGGCGACGAGGAACTCCAGCTGACCGCCAAGGAGTTCGACCTGCTGCGGGTGCTGGTGCGGGACGCGGGCCGGGTGGTGACCCGGGACCAGCTGATGCGCGAGGTCTGGGACACCACGTGGTGGTCGTCCACCAAGACCCTGGACATGCACATCTCCTGGCTGCGCAAGAAGCTGGGCGACGACGCGGCGAACCCCCGGTACATCGCGACGGTGCGTGGCGTGGGTTTCCGGTTCGAGAAGAGCTGAATCCGGGCCCCAGCGATCACCCAGGTATCGGATCATGCGTCGACGCCTCATCCAGTCCACCCTCGCCGTCGTCCTCGTGGTGATCGCGGTCTTCGGCGTCTCCCTGGTCATCGTCGAGACGCGGACGATCAGCAACAGCGCGCAGGAACGCGTGGAGTCGGAGGCGGTGCGGCTGGCCAGCATCGTGGACAGCCGGATCCTCGCCGCGGAGAACGTCAACGCGGACGTGCTGCGCAACCCGGTCAGCAAGGACCAGTACGCGGTCATCCGCATGCCCGGCAAGCCGCCCATCGAGATCGGCGACAGGCCCGAGGGCGACACCATCCACTCCACGCAGCGCGGTGAGGAGGGCGAGACGGTCACCGTGCAGGAGCCCCGCTCCGCGGTGACCCGCGAGGTCGGCCGGACCCTGCTGATCATCGGGCTGGTCGCGCTGCTCGCCGTGGTGGCGGCGGTGCTGCTCGCCGTACGGCAGGCCAACCGGCTCGCCTCCCCGCTGACCGACCTCGCCGAGACCGCCGAACGCCTCGGCTCCGGTGATCCGCGCCCCCGGCACAAGCGGTACGGCGTCCCCGAGCTGGACCGGGTCGCCGATGTGCTGGACGCCTCCGCCGAGCGGATCGGGCGCATGCTGACGGCCGAGCGGCGCCTCGCGGCCGACGCCTCCCACCAGCTCCGTACGCCCCTGACCGCGCTGTCCATGCGGCTGGAGGAGATCACCCTCACCGACGACCCGGACACGGTGAAGGAGGAGGCGACCATCGCGCTGACGCAGGTCGAGCGGCTGACGGACGTCGTGCAGCGGCTGCTGACGAACTCCCGCGACCCGCGGACCGGCTCCGCCGTCACCTTCGACCTGGACGAGGTCATCCAGCAGCAGCTCGCCGAGTGGCGGCCCGCCTACCGCAGCGCCGGCCGGGCCATCGTCAGCTCCGGCAAGCGGCACCTCCAGGCGGTGGGCACCCCGGGCGCGGTCGCCCAGGTGCTGGCCGCGCTGATCGAGAACTCGCTCATGCACGGCGGCGGCACCGTCGCCCTGCGCACCCGGGTCACCGGCAACCAGGCCGTGATCGAGGTCACCGACGAGGGGCCGGGTGTGCCGGCCGACCTCGGCGCGCGGATCTTCGAGCGCACGATCAGCGGGCGGAACTCCACGGGGATCGGCCTGGCCGTCGCCCGGGACCTCGCGGAGGCCGACGGCGGACGCCTGGAGCTGCTCCAGGCGCAGCCCCCGGTCTTCGGCCTGTTCCTCTCGCGCACACCCCCGCCGCGCACCCCGGACGACGACCGCCCGACGGTTCGCTGAGCCCCCCGCGCTCAGGGCACGCGCTGCGTGGGCGCCTGCTGCGTCGACTCCTGCTCCAGAAGCGATTCCGCGCTCGCCACGGCCTCCCGGGCGGGCAGCGCCCGGAACACCCAGGAGCGGTACGACCAGAACCGGAACAGGGTCGCGACGCCGATGCCGACGAACTTGAAGACGTTGCTCTGCAGCGGGCTGTCCCAGCCGAAGCCGTAGGTCGCCAGGTACAGCACGCCGTTCTCGATCACCAGGCCGATCGCGCTGAACAGCAGGAACAGCGTGAGTTCCTTGGTACGGCCGCTCTTGTCGCGGTCCCGGTACGTCCAGTAGCGGAAGCCGACGTAGTTGAACGCGATGGCGACGACGGTGGCGATGATGCTGGCCCGCACCACCGGAAGGTCGGAGACGTGCCGGACCAGGTTGAACACGCCGAGATTGACGAGGACGCCGGCGCCGCCCACGGCACCGAACTTGGCCACCTCGCGTACGAGCCGTTGCAGCCCCGAGGAACGAGGTTCCATGGCTGTGCAGCTCCCGTCGGTAGGTTTCCTCAACTCCGCCATGCTAGCCGGGCGGGCCCGCCGGTGCCTGTGGACAAGGCCAGGCTGTGGAAACAGGTCGGAAAGAGACGGGGAAGCACCGGGTAAGAGATCCGTGGGAGGGACGGGATCCGGCCGCCCCCGAGTGGCCGATACCCTAGGGGTGTGACGTTCCCGGTAGTCGGCATGGTCGGCGGGGGCCAGCTCGCGCGTATGACGCACGAGGCGGGCATCCCGCTGGGCATCAGGTTCAAGCTTCTCAGTGACACTCCTCAGGATTCCGCGGCGCAGGTCGTGAGCGATGTCGTCATCGGCGACTATCGCGACCTCGACACGCTCCGCGACTTCGCGCGCGGCTGCGACGTGATCACCTTCGACCACGAGCACGTGCCCACCGAGCACCTGCGTGCCCTGGAGGCGGACGGCATCCCCGTGCGCCCGGGGCCGGACGCGCTGGTGCACGCCCAGGACAAGGGCGTGATGCGTGCGAAGCTCGACGCGCTCGGCATCCCGTGCCCGCGGCACCGCATCGTGAGCGACCCGCAGGACGTGGTCCGGTTCGCCGCCGAGGGCGACGGCTTCCCGGTCGTCCTCAAGACGGTCCGCGGCGGCTACGACGGCAAGGGCGTGTGGGTCGTCGACAACGCCGAGGAGGCGGCCGAGCCGTTCCGCGCCGGCGTGCCCGTCCTCGCCGAGGAGAAGGTCGACTACGTCCGCGAGCTGGCCGCCAACGTCGTACGCTCCCCGCACGGCCAGGCCGTCGCCTACCCGGTGGTGGAGTCGCAGCAGGTCAACGGTGTCTGCGACACGGTCATAGCCCCCGCGCCGGGCCTGGAGGAGGACCTGGCGCTGCACGCCGAGCAGATGGCGCTGACCATCGCCAAGGAGCTGGGCGTCGTCGGGCACCTCGCCGTCGAGCTGTTCCAGACCCGCGACGGCCGCGTCCTCGTGAACGAACTGGCGATGCGCCCGCACAACTCCGGCCACTGGAGCATGGACGGCGCGATCACCTCGCAGTTCGCCAACCACGTCCGCGCGGTCCTGGACCTGCCGCTGGGCGACCCGCGCCCCCGCGCCAAGTGGACCGTGATGGTCAACGTCCTGGGTGGCGACTTCCCGGACATGTACTCCGCGTACTTGCACTGCATGGCCCGCGACCCCAAGCTCAAGATCCACATGTACGGCAAGGACGTGAAGCCGGGCCGCAAGGTCGGACACGTCAACACCTACGGCGACGACCTGGACGACGTGCTGGAGCGCGCCCGTCACGCAGCCGGCTACCTGAGAGGCACCATCACCGAATGAGCCCCGTTGTTGGCATCGTCATGGGGTCGGACTCCGACTGGCCCGTCATGGAAGCCGCCGCCAAGGCCCTGGACGAGTTCGAGATCGCCTACGAGGTCGACGTCGTCTCCGCGCACCGCATGCCCCGCGAGATGATCACGTACGGTGAGCAGGCCGCCGACCGCGGACTGAAGGTGATCATCGCGGGCGCGGGCGGCGCCGCCCACCTGCCCGGCATGCTCGCCTCCGTCACCCCGCTGCCGGTCATCGGCGTGCCCGTGCCGCTGAAGTACCTGGACGGCATGGACTCCCTGCTCTCCATCGTGCAGATGCCGGCCGGCGTCCCCGTCGCCACGGTCTCCGTCGCCGGTGCCCGCAACGCCGGTCTCCTCGCGGCCCGCATCCTCGCCGCGCACGACGAGGACCTGCTGCAGCGGATGCGCGACTTCCAGCAGGACCTCAACGACCAGGCCACCGAGAAGGGCAAGCGGCTGCGCTCCAAGGTCGAGGGCGCGGGCAGCGGCTTCGGCTTCGGGAAGTGACCGCCGTGGCCGCCCTGGACGAAGCACGCGCGCTGCTGCGCGAGTTCCCCGTCGTCGACGGGCACAACGACCTGCCCTGGGCGCTGCGCGAGCAGGCCGGTTACGACCTGGACACCCTCGACATCTCCGGTGACCGGCGCGAGCGGCTGCACACCGACCTGCCGCGGCTGCGCGCCGGCGGGGTCGGCGCGCAGTACTGGTCGGTGTACGTGCCCTGCGAGCAGCCGGATCCGGTCGCGGCGACGCTGGAGCAGATCGACTGCGTCCGGCGACTGCTGGACCGCTACCCGGCCGACCTCGCGCCCGCGCTGACGGCCGCCGACATGGAGGCGGCGCGCCGGGAGGGCCGTATCGCCTCGCTGATGGGCGCCGAGGGCGGCCACTCCATCGCCAACTCGCTCGGCACCCTGCGCGGCCTGCACGCGCTCGGCGTGCGGTACATGACGCTCACCCACAACGACAACGTGGACTGGGCGGACTCCGCGACCGACGAACCGCGCGTGGGCGGGCTGTCCGCCTTCGGCCGCGAGGTCGTGGCGGAGATGAACCGCCTCGGCATGCTCGTCGACCTCTCCCATGTGGCGGCGACGACGATGCGCGACGCGCTGGACGCCACCTCCGCGCCGGTGATCTTCTCCCACTCCTCCTCCCGCGCGGTGTGCGACCACCCCCGCAACATCCCCGACGACGTCCTGGAACGCCTGCCCGCCAACGGCGGCGTGGCCATGGTGACGTTCGTGCCCAAGTTCGTGCTCCAGGCCGCCGTCGACTGGACGGCCGTGGCCTTCGAGAACCTGCGCGCCCACAGCTTCGACCCCCTGGACACCAGCCCCGAGGCGATGAAGATCCACCGGGCCTTCGAGGAGCGCACCCCGCGCCCGGTCGCCACCGTGTCCACGGTCGCCGACCACCTGGACCACATGCGCGAGGTCGCCGGCGTCGACCACCTGGGCATCGGCGGCGACTACGACGGCACCGCGTTCACCCCGGACGGCCTGAACGACGTCTCCGGCTATCCGAACCTCCTCGCCGAACTGCTCGACCGCGGCTGGTCCAAGGCCGACCTGGCCAAGCTGACCTGGCAGAACGCGGTGCGCGTGCTCGGCGCGGCGGAGGACGTCGCCCGGGACCTCCAGGCCACCCGCGCGCCCTCCCTCGCCACGATCGAGTCGCTGGACGGCACGCGCGACGGGAACTGACCGGGGAACGCCGGCCCGGCGAAGGCCCGGATCACCGAGCCGGGCGTTCCCGGAACGTCACGACCCTTCGTCGATCCGGCACAGGCAGAACGGATGCCCGGCCGGGTCGGCGTACACCTGGAAGTCCTTCGTCTCACGGTCCTCCAGGTCCAGCGGGCGGGCGCCGAGCGCCAGCACCCGCTCGTGCGCCGCGTCGAGGTCCGCCCAGGACGGGCCCGCGTCGAAGTCCAGGTGGAGCTGCTGGCCGTTGCGGTCCGCGCGCGGCCACTCCGGCGGAGTGTGTCCCTCGGCCCGCTGGAAGGCGAGCCGGGGCCCGTCCGGCACCTGGAGCACGACCCAGTCGTCGTCCTCCGGCTGCGGCGTCCCCCCGGCCACCGCCGCGTAGAAGGCGGCCAGCGCGTGCGGATCGGGGCAGTCGAGCACGACGTTGCGGAAACGGGCGACGGACGCCATGGTGTCCTCCTCCTGGACGGGTCAGCAGGCGCAGAGACAGAACGGGTGCCCCGCCGGGTCGGCGTAGACACGGAACGTCCGCTCGCGGTCCTGCGCGTCCAGCGGCTTGGCGCCCAGCTCCAGCACGCCCTTCTCCGCCGCGTCCAGGTCCTCCACCATCACGTCCAGGTGGAACTGCTGCGAACGGTCCGCCGCGGGCCACTCCGGCGGCACGAACCCCTCCGCCCGCTGGAACGCCAGCGCCGTCCCGCCGGGCACCTTCAGGTCCACCCACGTGCCGTCCTCGGGGTTCTCCTCCACCGTGCCGCCCAGCACACCGGCGTAGAAAGCGGCGAGCGCGCGGGGGTCGGGACAGTCCAGGACGACGGCACCGAGCTTGGCGAGAGCCATGACTACCTCCTCGTAGCGTTACCTGTAGGGCCTGGTAACCAGTAACGGTTACTGCATGCTCCCGCATGGGGGGTAACGTCGCAAGCATGAGCGCGAGATCGGCTGCTCCCGGCGGCCTGGCCCTGATCGAGTCCCTGGTCAACACCCTGGACATCGAGTCGGGCGCGGACGGGCTGGACACGCCGGAGGGCCGCGCCCGCCTCGGCGTCACGGAGGACGGGCTGGCCGACGCCCGGGAACTGCGCGAGTCGCTGCGGGCCGCGCTGCTCGCACACGCCGGGCATCCGCCGCACCGCCCCGTGACCCCGCTGGGCACCCTGCTGGCGCGGGCCCCGCTGTACGTCGCCGTCGACGACCACGACGGCTCGGCACGCCTCGCCCCCGCCGACGCGGGCCCGCTGCTGTCCCGGGTCGCCGCCGCCGTCGCCGAGGCGCTCGTCGCGGGCACCTGGACCCGGCTCAAGGCGTGCGAGGCCGACACCTGCCACTGGGCGTACTACGACCGCAGCCCCGCCGGGCGCGGGCGCTGGTGCTCGATGCAGGTGTGCGGGGCCCGCGCGAAGATGCGCCGGTACCGGGCGAAGGGCGCGTGAGCGACGGCGGTTTGGTGCAGAATGCGGACAGACGCCGGTTCGGCCGACTGAGCCTCGGCCGAACCGGCGTCGCCATGAGTACGCCGTTGGTGCCCTACGCCTTCGGGCGGCCCATCGCGCGGTACGTCCAGCCGGCCCGGCGCCACAGCTCCGGGTCGAGGGTGTTGCGGCCGTCGAGGATCACCCGGGCCGCCGCCGCCTCGCCGAGCGCCACCGGGTCCAGCTCGCGGAACTCCCGCCACTCGGTCAGGTGCAGGACGACATCGGCGCCCCGCGCGGCCTCCAGCGCGGAGTCGGCGTAGCCGAGGGTCGGGAAGACCTTGCGGGCGTTGTCCATGCCCTTCGGGTCGTACACGGTCACCTGACCGCCCTGGAGGTGGATCTGCCCGGCCACGTTCAGCGCCGGCGAGTCACGGACGTCGTCCGAGTCCGGCTTGAAGGTGGCGCCGAGCACCGCGACACGCTTGCCGAGGAACGATCCGCCGCCGAGCGCCTCCCGCGTCATCTCCACCATCTGGCCGCGCCGGCGCATGTTGATGGAGTCGATCTCGCGCAGGAAGGTCAGCGCCTGGTCGGCGCCCAGCTCGCCCGCGCGGGCCATGAACGCCCGGATGTCCTTGGGCAGGCAGCCGCCGCCGAAGCCGATCCCGGCGCGCAGGAACTTGCGCCCGATCCGGTCGTCGTGGCCGATGGCCTCCGCGAGCTTCGCCACGTCACCGCCGGCGGCCTCGCACACCTCGGCCATCGCGTTGATGAAGGAGATCTTGGTCGCGAGGAAGGAGTTCGCGGCCGTCTTCACCAGCTCGGCGGTCGGGAAGTCGGTGACCACGAACGGCGTGCCCTCGCCGACCGGGCCGGCGTACACCTCGCGCAGCAGCTTCTCGGCGCGCTCGCTGCGCACACCGACCACGATCCGGTCCGGGTGCAGCGTGTCCTGGACGGCGAACCCCTCGCGCAGGAACTCCGGGTTCCAGGCCAGCTCGGCGTCACCGCCCGCCGGGGCGTGCTCGGCGAGGTAGGCGGCCAGCCGGTCGGCGGAGCCCACCGGCACGGTCGACTTGCCGACGACCAGGGCGGGGCCGTGCAGGTGCGGGGCGAGGGAGGCGACGGCGGAGTCGACGTAGCTCATGTCGCAGGCGTACTCGCCGTGCTTCTGCGGGGTGTTCACGCACACGAAGTGGACGTCGCCGAAGGCGCCCACCTCCGCCCAGTCCGTGGTGAACCGCAGCCGCCCGGTGGACCCCTCGATCCCGGCCACGTGCCGGCGCAGCAGCTCCTCCAGCCCCGGCTCGTACATCGGGGTCTCACCGCGCTCCAGCATGGCGATCTTCTCGGGTACGACGTCCAGGCCCAGCACCTCGAAGCCCAGTTCGGCCATGGCCGCGGCGTGCGTGGCGCCGAGGTAGCCGGTGCCGATCACGGTGATCTTCAGGCTCATGGGGTGCGCTCCAGCTCCGGTCCGTCGGTCCTGCTCGGTCATGCGGTGCCTGAGCATAGTCGGGCCGCCCGGCGGGCAATTTTCCCGCTGTCACCAAGCTCACGTAGGCGGGTTCACACGGGGGCTCTAAAATTCAGTTACTTAACGGTAATTAGCGTCAGTATCACTGCGTCTTTGGAGCGTGAGAGACCGTGGCCGGATCGGCTGACTTCGACCTGTACCGCCCGTCCGAGGAGCACGACATGCTCCGGGACGCCGTCCGCTCCCTGGTCGAGGCGAAGATCGCGCCGTACGCCGCGGCGGTGGACGAGGAGGCCCGCTTCCCGCAGGAGGCCCTCGACGCCCTCGTCGCCAACGACCTGCACGCCGTGCACGTCCCCGAGGAGTACGGCGGCGCCGGCGCCGACGCGCTCGCCACGGTCATCGTGATCGAGGAGGTGGCCCGCGCCTGCGTCTCCTCCTCCCTCATCCCCGCCGTGAACAAGCTCGGCTCCCTGCCGGTGATCCTCTCCGGCGGCGAGGAGCTGAAGAAGAAGTACCTGACGCCGCTCGCCAAGGGCGACGCGATGTTCTCCTACTGCCTCTCCGAGCCGGAGGCCGGCTCCGACGCGGCCGGCATGAAGACCAAGGCGGTCCGCGACGGTGACTTCTGGGTCCTCAACGGCGTGAAGCGCTGGATCACCAACGCGGGCGTCTCCGAGTACTACACGGTCATGGCCGTGACCGACCCCTCGAAGCGCTCCAAGGGCATCTCGGCCTTCGTCGTCGAGAAGTCGGACGAGGGCGTCTCCTTCGGCGCCCCCGAGAAGAAGCTCGGCATCAAGGGCTCCCCGACCCGCGAGGTCTACTTCGACAACGTCCGCATCCCCGCCGACCGCATGATCGGCGAGGAGGGCACCGGCTTCATGACGGCCATGAAGACCCTGGACCACACCCGCATCACCATCGCCGCCCAGGCCCTCGGCGTCGCGCAGGGCGCCTTCGACTACGCCAAGGGCTACGTCCAGGAGCGCAAGCAGTTCGGCAAGCCGATCGCCGACTTCCAGGGCATCCAGTTCATGCTCGCCGACATGTCCATGAAGATCTCGGCGGCCCGCGCCCTCACCTACCAGGCCGCCGCGGCCTCCGAGCGCGGGGACGCCGACCTCACCTACCTGGGCGCCGCCGCCAAGTGCTTCGCCTCGGACGTCGCCATGGAGGTCACCACCGACGCCGTCCAGCTCCTCGGCGGCTACGGCTACACCCGTGACTACCCGGTGGAGCGCATGATGCGCGACGCCAAGATCACGCAGATCTATGAGGGCACGAACCAGGTCCAGCGCATCGTCATGGCCCGCAACCTGCCGTAACCCGACATGCGGGACGCCGCTCCCCGGCGTAGGACGGAAGCACATGGGGCCCGCCCCGGGCCCCACCGGCCTTCCCTGGAGGAGCCATGACCCAGTCCCAGTCCGGAATGATGCCCGCCCTCACTCAGCAGATGCAGGACTGCATCGACGCCTGCATGAACTGCCACAACATGTGCGAAGAGGCCATGAGCTCCTGCATGCAGCAGGGCGGCCAGGCGCAGATGCAGATCATGCGCGCGCTCATGGACTGCTCCGAGACGACCCGGATGTGCGCCGACATGATGATGCGGCGCTCGCCCATGTCCGGCGAGATGTGCGCCGTCTGCGCGCGGGCCTGTGACATGTGCGCCGAGGCGTGTATGTCCATGCCCGACGACCCGATGATGATGCGCTGCGCGGAGGCGTGTCGCCGCTGCGCGGAGACCTGCCGGGCGATGGCGGGCGCCAGCATGTGAGCCCACCCCGGCACACGGCCGAGGGCACCCCGCGGGGTGCCCTCGGACCGGTGCGCGACGACCTCAGTTGCCGGAGACGGTGACCTTCTCGTCGTTGTTCAGCTCGTTCACCAGGGTCTTCACCTTGGCCTTGTCCCAGACGAGGTTGCCGCCCACGGAGCCGGAGATCGGCATGTTCATCGAGGTGCCGTCACCGCCGCTGACGCCCTTCATCGCCCAGAACATCGAGGCCAGGTCCCACAGCGACATGTCCTTGTCGACGATCAGGGAGTCCAGGCCCGCGCCCATGGTCGGGTAGAGCTTGAACGGGTTGAGGACCGTCGACGGGGTGGCCACCTGGTGGGCCAGGGCGGCCAGGAACTTCTGCTGGTTCTTGGTCCGCTGCAGGTCGGAGGCGGCGAACGCGTGCCGGGTGCGGACGAAGGCGAGTGCCTGCTGGCCGTTCAGGGTCTGCTTGCCGGCCTTGAAGTCGGCGCCCGACCACTTGTCCTTGAAGCCCTTGTCGATGGTGATGTCGACGCCGCCCACCGCGTCCACGATGCTGGCGAAGCCCTGGAAGCCGATCTCCACGTAGTGGTCGATGCGCAGTCCGGTGTTGGCCTCGACCGTGCGGACCAGCAGCGTCGGCCCGTCCTCGGCGTAGGTGGCGTTCAGCTTCGTGTGCCGCCCCTGCGCCGGATACGTCTTCCCGGACGTCGAGCCCTGGTACGACGGGACCACCACGTCCGAGTCGCGCGGCAGCGAGATCAGCGTGTCGCCGTTGTCGCCGACGTGCAGGATCATCATCGAGTCCGTGCGCTTGCCCTCGGCACCGCCGGTGTGCAGCTTCTTCTCGTCCTCCTTGGACATGCCCTCCCGGCTGTCCGAGCCGACGATCAGGTAGTTCGTGCCGTCGCCGCCCTCCGGCCGGTCGATGACCTTCGACAGGTCCACCTCGCGGCGCAGCTTGGAGTCGGCCCAGAAGTAGGTCGCTATCGAGGTGACGACCAGTACGGTCGCCAGCGTGATCGCCGTCCACTTGATCCGGCGCCGCCAGTTGGGCGCGGGGCGCGGGGCCCGGGTGGGCGCGCCCGCGGTGCCGCCCGGACCCCGGCCGCCGGAGCCGCCGTAGACCTGGCCGGTGTTGTAACCGCTGTCGTAGTCGCCGTAACCGGCGCCGTCGGCGCCGTCCTCGTACCCCTGGCCGTCGACGTACGACGGCTGCCGCGGCACGCCGGCCCCGTACGGCGGTGCCGCCGGGCCGGGGTCGCCGTACGCCGAGCGCGGTCCGGGCGGTACCGCCGGGCCGCGCTGCACCTGACGCATCACGCGGGCCCCCTCCGGCTGTGCGCCGGCACTGCCGCGTCCGTAGCGCGGGCCGCGGTTGTCGTCGGACCATCCCTCGGGCCAGTCATTCATGCGCCCCAGTGTGCAGGGCGCCGCTATGTGCTCGACAAGGGATGTGGGGAAATCAGGGCCCCGCTGTTGCGAAGCCGACACAAATTCCGCGAATGAGGCTTCGGCATAAGGTAGGGGGCATGACAGACCAGGTCACGGACACGGATCCGGAGATGGAACCAGACATCCCGGGCAAGCCGACGTCCGCCTCGCGCACCACTCTCAGCCACATCATGACCCACAACGACACCAACCTGCTGGGGACCGTGCACGGTGGCGTGATCATGAAGCTCGTCGACGACGCGGCGGGCGCCGTGGCCGGCCGGCACTCCGGCGGTCCCGCCGTCACCGCGTCCATGGACGAGATGGTGTTCCTGGAGCCGGTCCGCGTCGGTGACCTGGTCCATGTGAAGGCGCAGGTGAACTGGACCGGCCGGACCTCGATGGAGATCGGCGTCCGGGTCCTGGCCGAGCGCTGGAACGAGTCGGCCCCGGCCACCCAGGTCGGCTCGGCCTACCTGGTCTTCGCGGCCGTCGACGCCGACGGCAAGCCGCGCCGGGTGCCGCCGGTGATACCGGAGACCGACCGCGACCGCCGCCGCTACCAGGAGGCCCAGATCCGCCGCACCCACCGCCTGGCCCGCCGCCGGGCGATCCGGGAACTGCGGGAGAAGCGGGCGGCGGAGGGCTTCGAGGACTGAGGAGGCGGCCTCAGCACGTCACCTCGTTGCCCCGTACGACGCTCTGCTCCGGCTGCGCCGGGTCGTCGAACCGCACCTTGCGCACGTTCGTGAAGTCCGGGCCGGCCGTCACCTTCAGCAGCGGTCCCTGGCCGGGCACGGCCCGCAGTTCGCTGCCCGGCAGGGCGGCGGCCAGGGAGCGGGCGGAGCGGTCCCAGCGGGGGTCGTAGAGGACGACCGTGCGCGCGACGCGGGCGGGCGCGGTCACCGGGCGGCGGGTGGTGGCGAAGCCGGTCGCCGCGAGCGCCGCGTCGACCCGCTTGGCCAGCCCCACCGTGCCGCTGCCGTTCGCCACCTGGACCCGGATCGTGTCCGGGGCCACCTCCACCGGCACCGGGGTCTGCGCCGGGTCACGGCGCGGCCGCTCCCCGGCGAGCGGCTTGTCGTCGCGCAGCGCCCGGAACAGCTGCTCGGACTTGGCCGGGTCCCACTTCAGGGTCGATCCGATGCCCTTGACCGGGAAGTCCATCCGCCCGATCGGGACGGTGGTGAACTCCGACGAGGACGGCGAGAAGTTCCGCATCGCGCGGCCGAGGTCGAGCAGCTCGTCGGTGCCGAAGCCGGCGTCGGCGCGGACCGAGCCGAGCACCGCCCGGGTCACGTCCCGGAACCGCATCGGGTTCAGCAGCACCCCGGAGGAGGTCGCCTTGTCCAGCAGCGCGGCCAGGAACCGCTGCTGCCGCTTCATCCGGCCCAGGTCGCTGGCCCCGTCGACGTGCCGGGCCCGTACGTACTGGAGGGCCTGCCCGCCCCGGAGGGTGTACGTGCCGGGCGCGAGGTCGAGCCCGGTGTACCGGTCCTTCAGCGGTGTCGGCGTGCACACCTTGACCCCGCCGAGCACGTCCACGGTCTTCATGAAGCTGGTGAAGTCGACCTCCAGATAGTGGTCGATCTTCACATGGGTCATGCTCTCGACCGTGCGGATGGTCAGCTGGGGGCCGCCCTCGGCGTAGGCCGCGTTCAGCCTGACCGGGTGCGGGCCGTGCCGCTGCCCGGTGTTCTGGTCGACGTGCGCGGGCATCTCGGCGTAGGAGTCGCGCGGCAGGCTCACCACGGTGGCCCGCTCCCGGTCCTCCGCGATGTGCACGATCATCATGGTGTCGGTGCAGTGGCAGGGGGCGCCGCCCAGCCGGTAGGCCCGCCGGTCCCGCTCGCTGAGTTTGTCGCGGCCGTCGGTGCCGACCAGCAGGACGTTCATGCCGTGCCCGGCCCGGGGCCGGTTCTTCATGTCCTTGAAGGCGTCGATCCGGGCGATGCCCGCGTCCAGGCTGGCGACCACCGCGTGCCCGATCCCGGCGGAGGCGAGCACCACGACCGACAGCGTGGTGACCGCCCGCATGGCCCAGCGGGGCCGCCGCGGCGGCCGGACGGGCCGCGCGTGCCGCTCGGGCGGGCGCGGCACCCGGCGGGGCGGCCGCGGGCGGCGCTGCGGGCGGGGAGCCCCTCCCGCGCTTCTGGCGGTGGAGGAGGGGGACCGGGGCGGGCTGGGCAAGGAGGACACCTCCGGACGAGGCCGTACGTGGGATCCGTGAGCACAGTAGGCCGATACGATCTCCAGCCCGCGCCGCAGGCCCGGCGGCGCGCATCCGTATCCCCCGTTCGCGGTAACGTGAGGCCCCTATGAACGCCAAGCCCGACGTGCGGCTCCCCGCAGTGTCCGTGATCATGCCCGTCCTCAACGAGGAGCGGCATCTGCGCGGGGCCGTCCAAGCGATCCTCGCGCAGGAGTACGCCGGCGAGATGGAGGTCGTGATCGCCCTCGGTCCGTCCACGGACCGCACGGACGAGATCGCCGCCGAGCTGGTCGCCGAAGACCCGCGCGTGCACACCGTCCCGAACCCGACCGGCCGCACCCCGGCCGCGCTGAACGCGGCGATCAAGGCGTCCCGGCACCCGATCGTGGTCCGCGTCGACGGCCACGGCATGCTCTCGCCGGACTACATCGCGACCGCCGTGCGGCTCCTGGAGGAGACCGGCGCGCAGAACGTCGGCGGCATCATGCACGCCGAGGGGGAGACCGACTGGGAGCGCGCGGTGGCCGCCGCGATGACCTCGAAGATCGGCGTGGGCAACGCGGCGTTCCACACCGGCGGCCAGGCCGGCCCCGCCGAGACGGTCTACCTCGGCGTCTTCCGCCGCGAGGCGCTGGAGCAGCAGGGCGGCTACAACGAGGAGTTCATCCGCGCCCAGGACTGGGAGCTGAACTTCCGCATCCGCGAGGCGGGCGGGCTCATCTGGTTCTCGCCCGAGCTGAGGGTGTCGTACCGGCCGCGGCCGTCGGTGCGGGCGCTGGCCAAGCAGTACAAGGACTACGGCCGCTGGCGGCACGTCGTCGCCCGCTACCACTCCGGCTCGATCAACCTGCGCTACCTGGCGCCGCCGACGGCGGTGTGCGCGATCGCCGCGGGCCTGGTCGTCGGCGCCGCGCTGACCCCGTGGGGCTTCGTGATCCCCGGCGGCTACCTGGCCGCGATCGTCGCCGGCTCCGTCCCGGCCGGCAAGGGGCTGCCGCTGAAGGCCCGGCTGCAGATCCCGGTGGCCCTCGCCACCATGCACATGTCGTGGGGCTGGGGCTTTCTGACCAGCCCGAAGTCCCTGGCGAAGAGGGTCATCGCCTCCCGGCGACCCGCGGTCGTGGACGCCGCCGCCTGACGGACGCGCGAAGGGCCCCTCCCGGAGCGGGAGGGGCCCTTTCACGTGCGCCGGCGCGTCACTACCACTGGTAGGGGCCGTACACGTTCATGCAGTCCCCCTTGTCCGAGGCGTTGACGGCGTCGGTGCCCTCGGGCAGCTCGCCCGCCTGCGGTTCGGACTGCTTGGGATAGCTGCTGCCCGAGCGCCAGTCGGCGCCGACGACGACGGTGACCCCCGACACGTCGGTCGACTTCTTGACCGAACTCATCGGGATGCCCAGCGCCTTGGCCACCGCCTGCGCGTCGCCCTCCAGGTCCGCGCTCGGGTACCGCACGACCGTCTTGTCCTCGGCCAGGCTTCCCGAGGTGTCGGCCTGCGCCCGCGTGTAGCCCTTCTGCACGAGCACCTGGCCGATCGCGGACGCCCGCTGCTGCACCGGGGCCTCGGTGCCGGTCCGGGTGGCGTTCTGCACCAGCACCCCGAGCCGGCTCGGGTCGAGCGAGGGCTTCTTGGCCGGCTCGTCCTTGCCCGGGTCCTTCTTCGGCCCGGACTTCCCGCCGTTCTTGTCGAGCGGCACGTCGTCCTGGAGCATCTGCCAGAGCTGGGCGGCCTTGTCCCTGTCCGGTACGACGTGGTTGTCGGGGTCGTTCGGGTCCGGGATGTTGGGCATCGTCAGGCTGGTGATGCGGTCGGTCGGCACCGACTTCATCTCCATGCCCAGGTCGTACAGCTTCTTGACCGTGCCGATCTCCTCGGAGACCTTCAGGGACTTGGTGGCCGCCTCGGCCAGGTCCATCAGGCGGCCGGTGTCGGTGAACACGTTCTGCTGCTTCAGCGTGCGGACCATCGAGTTCAGGTACATGTGCTGGGCGCGGGCCCGCATCAGGTCGCTGCCCCAGGCGTGCCGGGTGCGCAGCCACTGGAGGGCCTTCTCGCCCTTCACCTTGTGCGATCCCCTCGTCAGCTTCAGGCCGGAGCCACCGCGCTGCCGGGGCGTGGAGTGGTCCCAGACGTTCTGGTTGACGCACACCTCGACACCCCCGATCGCGTCCGCCATCCGCACCACGCCCGCGAAGTCGATCGTCATCCAGTGGTCGATGTAGACCCCGGTGAGGTTCTCCCAGGTGAGCAGGGTGCAGCCGGCCCCACCGCGGGCCAGGCTGACGTTGATGATGTCGTTCGTCGCCGGATAGACATGGTCGGTCTTGGGGTCCGTGCACTTGGGGATGTCCACCCGGGTGTCCCGGGGGATGCTCACCATGGCGGCGCTCTTGCGGTCCGCCGAGAGGTGGATGAGCATCTGCACGTCACCGAGCGGCGGGTCGCCGACGTGGTCCCTGCTGCCGCCGAGCTTCAGGTTCTCCTTGGAGTTCCGGCTGTCGGAGCCGATCAGCAGGATGTTCAGCGGAGTCTGGCCGGCCGCGTTCGGACGGGTCCGGTGCGCCTTGGAGTCGTCGCCGTTGGCCCGCTTGCCCTTCTGGATGTTGCTGTTGAGATGCTGGTAGTAGAGATATCCGGCACCGGCCGTGCCGAGTATCACCACCGCCAGCACGGTCGCCGACCAGCGCAGCACACGCCGTCTGCGTCGCCGCCGGTCGGTCTTCGGACCGCCTGCCCGCCGTCCGCCGCCACGTCCCCCGCCGTGCCGGCGGGAACGCGCCGGCACGGCCGAGTCCTTCGGCGCGAGCGACCTCGTGTCCTCGACCGCCGGAGCCTCCCCGCGCACCTCGCTCTGCGCCAAACTCCCTGCCCTCCCCACCCTCGCGCCACGCAACGGGCCCGTCCCGCGTCCGGTTAGACGCTTGACGGGCCCCTAGGGTTACCTACGAGGCGCACTTCACCTTGTCCGCCGTGGACTTGTCGACGTCCGGGGCCTTCGTCGGCGCCGTGAGGGAGACCCCCGCTCCCTTGAAGTCCTTGCCCAGGGTCAGTGTCATCGCCGGCAGTCCCTGGGAGTTGGTCACGCTCTCGCCCGGTTTCATCGCGGCCCCGGACAGGCCCATGATCGCGGCCAGCCGGCGGGCCTGGGCGGCCTGGTCGGGCGCGTACTCCAGCGTGGTCCTGCTCAGTTGGGCGGGCGCGTTGCCCGCGTTCTCCGACTTGGTCACGCCCTCGTCGTTCTGGAGCCAGTTGAGCACCGCCTGGGCGCTGCCGGCCTGGGCCCCGCCGTTGAGGATGCGCACCCGCACCTCGGAGGCGGGCGCCTTGGTGCCCTTGAGCCGGGCGGCCTGCGCGTCCTTCGCCGCCTTCTGCTTCTTCTTCACCTCGGTGAAGGAGACGTCGTTCTTGATGGCGTCGAAGACCGCCGGTGCCTTCGACTCGTTGAGGACGACCGTGGCATGGACCTTCTCCGCCGGGTTGTCCACGACCGGCACCGTGGTGAAGGTCAGGTTCTTCGGGTCGAGCTTGCCCAGCTCCAGACCGAGGTCCTTCAGCTTGCCGATGCTCTTGAGCTTGTCGTCGACGGTGAGCGCCTTGGTGCCCGCCTCCGCCAGCTTCACCATCTTCGTCGGGCTGGTGAGCGTGTCGTTCCCCTTCAGCTTGCGCATCAGCGCGCCCAGGAACTGCTGCTGGAGCCCGATCCGGCTGAGGTCGCCGCCGAAGCCGACGGAGTGCCGGGTGCGCACGAACGCCAGCGCCTGCTCGCCGGAGATCTTGTGCGTGCCCTTGGACAGCTTCAGATGCGATTTGGGGTCGTCGATGTCCTTGGCCAGGCAGACGTCGACACCGTCGACCGCCTCGGTCAGCGTCTTGACCGCGTTGAAGTCGGCGACCATGAAGTCGTCCGGCTTGATCCCGGTCAGCTCCGTCACCGTGCGCATGGTGCAGCTGGGCGTGCGGTCGTCCTGGCCGAGGCTCTCGTTGAAGCGGACGCCCTGCGAGCCCGGGATGACCTTCTGGGTGCCGTCCTCCTGCTCGGTCGGGCAGTCCGGGACGTCCACGATCAGGTCGCGCGGGATGCTCAGCGCGGTGGCGTTGGACCGGTCCTTGGAGACGTGCAGCAGGATCGTCGTGTCGGCGTGCCCGACGCTGCCCGAGTCGCCGTAGCCCTCGTTGCCCTTGCCGGTGCGCTTGTCCGTGCCGATGAGCAGGATGTTGATCGCCTCGTCCTTGCGGAAGCCGCCGGTGCTGGCGCCGTCGTCGGACACGGAGGTGATGTTGTCGTTCAGGTGCTTGATGTAGAGGTAGCCGGCGGCGGACACGGCGACCAGCACGAACGCCATGGACCCGCCGGTCCACAGCAGCACCTTCTTCGCCGTCGACTTCTTCTTCACCGGCCGCCGGGACGCGCGCCTGCCCTGCGGTGCCTCCGGCTCACCGCCCCGGCGCCGGGCCGAGCGCGGCGCGGGCACATCGGTGCCGCGCGCCCGGGGCGTCTGCGGGGTCTGACCCGCCGCCTGCCGCCCCCGGCCGGGCACCGCGTCACCGCTGTCCCGGGGGGACGGTCTGCGCGGTCCCGGAACCGGCGACTGCGCAGCGGAAGGGCTCAGTCGCAGTTCGTATTCGCCAGTGTTCGGATTGAGTACCCACTGGTCTGCGGGGTCGATGTTGTCCGCCCGCCCACGGCCTTGCGCGTCCACGGTTGTCCGAATCCTCCGTCGGGGCCACGCGGCGCCTTCCCCCTCCAAGGCGCTCGGGTCTCGGTGAAACAGTGCACGGCCCCGACAAAGCCCGTCGGACCTCGCGGCCAGGTGCACCGGATCGCTCACACTATCCGCCCAGTTCAGCGTCGGGCGACGCTGGTGACAAATTCGACATGCCTACAACCGGGCAATCCCCCTCATTTTCTGAACGGATTTTCCGAACGACAGCTCACCACCCCGGTGCGCGGCTCACTCACAGGTCTGTTCGGCGGCGGTCCTCCCGCGGAACGTCGGGGCGGGCGAGGGGTCGTCCGCCGCGCCCGAACCCGTGTCCCCGCCGGGGACTTCCTGTGCGCCCTCCTGGGTCACCACCACCGGCTGGTCGGCCCGCAGCCGGGCGAACAGCCTCTCGGCCTCCGGCTCCACCAGCTGGTCACGGTTGGCGTCGTAGACGTACGACTCCCTCGGCACCGTCAGGAACTGCACGCGTTCGGTGGGGATGTCGCGCACCCCGCGCACCAACTGGTACAAACCGCGCAGACTTGCCAGTTCCGGATCGGTGGTCAGCGAGGAGGTCGCCGCGTCCAGCACCGGGTACAGCTTCACCGGGTTCAGCAGGACGTCATCGCTGCGCACCTTGTTGACGAGCGCGCCGAGGAACCGCTGCTGCCGCTCCATCCGTTCGGTGTCGCTGCCGTTCCCGAGCGACTTGCGGGCACGCACGAACCCGAGGGCCTGCTCCCCGTCGAGCGTGACCTTCCCCGCGGGCAGCTTCAGCTTCGCCGCCTTGTCGTCCACGGGTTCCCTCAGGCACACCTGCACGCCGTCGACGGCGTCCACCATCTCCTTGAACCCGCTGAAGTCCAGGACCACGTGGTGGTCGATCCGGATACCGGTCAGCTTCTCGACCGTCCGGATGGTGCAGGCCGAACCGCCCACCTGGAAGGCGTGGTTGAACATCGCGAACACCGGATCGCTGCGCCTGCCGTCCTTCTGCCCGCAGCTCGGGATGTCCACCATCAGGTCCCGGGGCAGGGAGACGGCGGTGGCGCTGTGCCGGTCGGCGGCCAGGTGCAGCAGGATCGTGGTGTCCGACCGCTCGGTGCCGACGTCCTTCCCGTACTTGCCGTTGCCGTCCCCGGCGCGCGTGTCCGACCCGATCACGAGGATGTTCTGGGCGTCCCGCACCAGCGCGGTGGGCCGCTCCCGCTCATAGCGCGCCAGCTCGGCGGCGGCGGCCTCGTCGGCGGTGATGTTGGCGCTGAGCCTGGCGTAGACGGCCCACCCGGCACCGGTCGCCACCACGAGCAGTACGGCCGCTCCCAGCGCGGAGTTCCGCCCCCACCGCCGCCGCCGGCGCCGTATCAGCCCGTCCCCGGTCGCGGAGGCCCCCGCCCCGGGACCGACGGGCTCGCCTGCGGTGTCGGTCACGGTAGGGCCATCCCCTCATGGCGTACGAGCGTCGCGTCCTGCACTTACGACGATGGCGGGGGAGGGGAGGGGGAGGCGCCCTTTGCTACTCCGTCCGGGTGAGGGCGGCCGCTGCGACCGGGCCCTAGCGTCGCACCGCGGTCACCCGCTCGCTCTCCACCCGCTTGGCGAGCGCCTCCTCGTCCAGCCGCTCCAGGTTCCGGCACAGCACCACGGACCCCCCGACCGCCAACGGCGAGAACAGCCCCGCGCTCAGCCCCTCCCAGGTGTCGTACGGCAGCCCCGACAGCAACCGCGACGCAGGACCCGTGAGTCCCAGCGCCCCCGCTTCGGAAGCGGCCCGCTCGACGACCTCGGCCCCGCTGAACTCGCGCCCGGCCACGATGAGCGCAGGCTCCTCCGGGCCGACCGGAGCGAACGGGACGAACCGGTCGCCCTGCCCCGGGACTTCCACGGCGTAGTCGATGAACCCGGCCGGGGTCTGCGGGAAGCGTCCGCCCAACGGCCGCAGCGCCAGCGCCACTCGCTCACCGGGGCAGGCGCGCGCCGCGTCGAGGGTGTCCGGCCCGCTCACGACGACGTCGGCCACCGCCGGATCCCCGAAGACGTCCGCGACCGCGCCCACCGACGAACAGGCCAGCAGCCACACCGCCGTCTGCCAGTGCGCGGGCAGCAGCAGCGCGACCCGGTCACCGGGCCCGGCGGCGAGGTCGCCCTGGAGGAGGTTGGCGGTCTTGGCCACCCAATTGGCGAAGGTGGCCACGGACAGTTCGACGCGTTCGCCCGTGGCGTCGTCGTAGAAGGTCACCAGCGGGCGGCCGGGGTCCGCGGCGAGCGCGGAAGTCAGCAGGTCGGCAGGGGTGCGATCGGTGGCGTTCACCCGGGACAGGGTACGCGCGGGCGAGTCCGTCCGGCGGCCGAAGGGGCCACCGATTCGGCGGAACGCTTCCCGACAGGCCGTCAGTTCATGATGGACATATATGTATGTGTATGTCATAGATCGGGTCCATGCGTGGATCCCTCACCTCCTGTCCTGGCGTCTCCCCGCTCGCCGCCTGTTCGCTCGGCCTCACCGTCGCCACGGCCCTCGCGCTCTCTCCCGCCCCGCCCGCGACCGCCGCGCCCGTCCCCCTCCGGGCCGCGGCCCCGGTCCCGGACGCCGTCCCGGGCAGCACGCGGTCGCTGCCACTCGTACCGCTGTCCCGGGAGCGGACCCTCGGCGGCGCCCCGGAACAGGGGCTGCACCGCGTCGGCCTCGGCCGGTTCTCGCTGGTCGGCGTCGTCTGGGACGACCCGGGCACCGAGTTGCGGGGACGGGTGCGGGTGCGCACCCGGTCCGCCGCGACGGGGCAGTGGTCCGGCTGGCAGGACGTCGAGACGCACCACGCCGACCACGGCGCCGACCCGGACACGGCGGAGGGCTCGTCCCGGCGGGTGCGCGGGGCGACGGCGCCGCTGTGGGTGGGGGACTCCGACGGTGTGGACGTGCGGGTGCGGGCGGAGGGCGCGGCCGGCGGGGACGGCACCGGGCTCCCTTCCGGGAGGCGGGCGGGAAGGCCCGGGGTGCCGATGCCGCGGGGGCTGCGGCTGGAACTGGTGGATCCCGGGAGCGGGAAGGCCGCGGGAGAGGGCGGCGGGACCGGTGAGGGGCTGCCCGGGAACCCGACCGGCGACGACCCGCCCCGCACCGCCCTCGACACGGAGGCGGCACTGGCCGCCTCGGCCGCCAACGCGGACATCACCGGCTTCGGCGCCACCGCGATCCCGGCACTGGACCGGTCGGCCACCGAGCAGGAACTGAACCGCCTTCAGGGACCGGTGCGGGGCAAGCCGTACATCGGGCCGCGCCCGCGGATCGTCACCCGCCGGGGCTGGGGCGCGGACGAGTCACTGCGCGAGCGCGGGTTCGTCTACACGAAGAAGATCAAGGCGGCCTTCGTCCACCACACCGCCACGGGCAACGCATACACCTGCGCCCAGGCCCCCTCCGTCATCCGCGGTATCTACCGCTACCACGTGAAGAGCATGGGCTGGCGGGACATCGGCTACAACTTCCTCGTCGACAAGTGCGGGACCCTCTACGAGGGCCGGGCCGGGGGCGTCGCCAAGGCGGTCCTCGGCGCGCACACCCGCGGGTTCAACACCGACAGCATGGGCATCGCCGTGATCGGCACCTACGGCACGGCAAGGCCGCCGAGCGCCGCGGTGACGGCCATCGCCCGGCTCACCGCGTGGAAGCTCGGGCTGTACGGGGTCGATCCGGGCGCGAAGACATATCTCACGTCGGGTGGTGGCAATCTCTACCCCAAGGGGAAGAACGTACGACTGAACGTGATCTCCGGCCATCGGGACGGGTTCGCCACCGAGTGCCCCGGCAAGCAGCTCTACGCCAAGCTCGGCACGGCGCGCTCCAACGCGGCGACTTACCAGGGGCGCTGAGGCCGGGGCGCGCGTACAGCGCCGTCGGGGGACGGGTGGGGGCTCGGGGGGAACGGACGGTCCCGGCCGGGGCCGGGGCGCGGGCGGCCGGGGGAAACCGCACGCCGATCTCGCGGGACACCGCGCGGCCATCGAAGGCGTCGTCGCACGGTCTGCATACACTGACCGGCCGAAACGAGTGTGACGAGTAGTTCGGCCGGTCCCGGCAGGAAGCAGAGACGACAGGTGACAGAAGCGATCCTCCTGGTCGGCGGCAAAGGCACCCGGCTGCGGCCGCTCACGGTGCACACACCCAAGCCGATGGTCCCGGCCGCCGGGGTGCCGTTCCTCACGCACCAGCTGGCGCGGGCGCGGGCGGCGGGCGTCGAGCACATCGTCCTCGCGACCAGCTACCTGGCCGAGGTATTCGAGCCGTACTTCGGCGACGGCTCCGCGCTGGGCCTGCACATCGAGTACGTGACGGAGGAGGAGCCGCTCGGCACGGGCGGAGCCATCCGCAACGTCGCCGCCCGCCTGCACTCCGGGCCCGACGACCCGGTGCTGGTCTTCAACGGGGACATCCTCACGGGGCTGGACATCAAGGCCCTCGTGGACACCCACGAGTCGACGGGCGCGGACGTCTCCCTCCACCTGACGCAGGTGACCGACCCGCGCGCCTACGGCCTCGTGCCCACGGACGGGACCGGCCGCGTCCTGGCCTTCCTGGAGAAGCCGCAGACGCCCGAGGAGATCGTCACCGACCAGATCAACGCGGGGGCGTACGTCTTCCGCCGCTCGGTCATCGACACCATCCCGGCGGGCCGCCCGGTGTCCGTGGAACGCGAGACCTTCCCCGGCCTCCTGGCGGCCGGCGCGCACCTCCAGGGCATGGTCGACTCGACCTACTGGCTCGACCTCGGCACCCCGGCCGCCTTCGTCCGCGGCTCGGCCGACCTGGTGCTGGGCCGGGCCCCGTCCCCGGCGGTCCCCGGCCGCTGCGGCGACCAGCTGGTGCTGCCCACGGCCACGGTGGCGCCCGACGCCAAGCTGACGGGCGGCACGGTGGTGGGCGAGGGCGCGTTCGTGGCGCAGGGCGCGCGGATCTTCGGCTCCACGATCCTGCCGGGCGCCGTCATCGAACCCGGCGCCGTCATCACCGACTCCCTCATCGGCACCCGCGCCCGCGTCGGCGAACGCTCCGTCCTCACCGGGACGGTCATCGGCGACGGCGCGATCGTGGGCGCCGACAACGAACTCCGCGAGGGCGCGCGCGTCTGGTGCGACGCGCGCATCCCGGCGGGGGCGGTGCGCTTCTCCTCCGACCAGTAGCAGGCCACCCGGCGCAGCGGCACCCGGCCGGTGCCGGTGAGCAGACACACCTCCAGTCGGCGGCAGCACGGCTCACCCGGAAGGCCCCGGTGAGCCGCCCGGCCCAGCTCGGCGAGCGGGATTACAGCAACCCGATGTCCACCCGCGGCATCTTCGGCTTCCGCCGTGCCGGTACGTGCCCGCTCAGCAGGATCAGCCGGGCCGCCCGATGCCGCTGCCCGGCATACGGCTCGAGCAGGCGCAGCATCTCCGCGTCGTCGGCCTCCCGGTCCCCCGCGAGCGCCCACCCGACGATCCCGGGCAGATGCAGGTCCCCGACGGTCACCGCGTCCGCGGCCCCATGACTGCGCTGCACCACTTCCGCCGACGTCCACGGTCCGATCCCCGGCACGACCTCCAGCCGCGCCCGCGCCTCGCCCGCCGGCATCGCCACAGCCTGCTCCAGCCGCGCGGCGACCCGGACGGCCCGCAGGATCGTGGAGGCCCGCTTGTCGTCGACCCCGGCCCGGTGCCACTCCCAGGACGGAATCAGCGCCCAGGTCCGCGGCGCCGGCATCACCCACATCGGCCGTTCGCCGACCCCCGCGGGGCCCGGCGCCGGCTCCCCGAACCGCCGGACGAGCAGCCGCCACGCCCGGTACGCCTCGTCGGTGGTGACCTTCTGCTCCAGCACGGACGGGATCAGCGACTCCAGCACCAGCCCGGTCCGGGTCAGTCTCAGCCCGGGCCGCCGGTGCCGCGCCAGCGCGACCACCCGGTGCCGCGGCACGAACGCCTCGGGATCGTCACCGGCACCGAGCAGCTCCGGCAACTGCCCCAGCAGCCACTCGGCGCCCGGTCCCCACGCCTCGCCGAGCACCTCACCGCCGTACGCCCGCACCCGCAGCGTCCCGGGCCCGGCCGGCGTACGGCAGGCCCGCCACACGGACCCGTCGGCGGTGGCCCGGAACGTCGGGTCGGCGGGTCCGCGCCTGAGCGGCCCGAGGGTCAGCCCGAGGTCCAGCGGTCCGTCCGGCACCCACCGCCGTATCCGCGCGGGCGCCGCCGCCTGCCGTGGTATCCCGGCGGCGGCCCCCGCCGGCACGGCGACCTGCCCGCCGCGCACGGTCGTACGCGTGGGCCGCTGGGGGAAACGTCCTGCCACGAAGAGTCCTGTGAGTCCCTGGAGTGCCGGTGCCGGGCCGGTGCCGTCTATGAGACTAGGCGTACGACGCGCCTACGGAGCCGCCCCGGAGCGGACCGGATCCCGCGTCGGACTCACCGCACCTCCACGAACGCCCCCGCGTCCCGCTCCGGCCGCGGCCTCGGCTCCTGAGCCGGGTGACCGACCGCCACCGCGCCCATCGGATCCCAGTCCGCCGGCAGCCGGAGCACCTCGCGCACCACGTCCCGGCAGAACATCGTGGACGACACCCACGCCGAGCCCAGCCGCTCCCCGGCCAGCGCGACCAGCAGGTTCTGCACGCCCGCGCCCATCGCGACGACGAACATCTCCCGCTCGGCGCCGTCCCGCCGGGCGTCGCCGTAGCTGTGCGAGCCGTCCATGACGAGGCACGGCACGACCAGGTACGGCGCGTTGCGCAGCACGTCACCGCGCCGGATCCGCTTGGCGATGGACTCCTCGCTCTTGCCGTCCCGGCGCAGGTCCTCGATCCAGGCGTCCCGCATGGCGTCGAGCAGCCGTACCCGCGACTCCTCCGACTCCAGCAGCACGAACCGCCACGGTGTGGTGTGGTGCGGGGCGGGCGCGGTGACGGCGGCGGCCACCGCGCGCCGGACCGCGCCGGGGTCCACCGGCTCGTCGGTGAAGGCCCGCACGGTGCGGCGCTGGGTCACGGCCTCCCGCACGGCCTCGGAGGTGCCGAGCCGGAACATGTCGTCCCGCGCGGTACGCACCAGGGCCCGGGCGCCCTCGCCGTGCTCCTCGGCCACGGTGTGGGGCAGCCCGCGCACCACGGCCACCGGCAGGCCCGCCGCCTTGCCCTTGACCAGGTCAGCGGCGGCGGCCAGCTCGTCCGCCGTGGCCACGACGGTCGCGGCCAGCGGATTGCCGTACCCGTCCGTGCCCCCGCGCAGGTCGTCCAGCACGCGCACTCCGGCGGCACCGATCGCGACATCGGTGAGCCCGGCGCGCCAGGGCCGCCCGAACGTGTCGCTGACGACGACGCCGACATCGACGCCGAGGGCGGCGCGCAGGCCGGCCCGGATCGCGCGCGCGGACGCGTCCGGGTCCTCGGGCAGCAGGAGCACGGTCCCGGCGGGGGTGTTGGAGGCGTCGACCCCGGCGGCGGCCATGACCAGGCCCTGCCGGTTCTCCACGATGCGCAGCGGGCCGCGCCGGGCCACGACCCGGACCGTCTCCGCGTCGATCGCCGCCTCCCGGTCGGCCGCCCGCACGATGCGGCCCTCCGCCTTGGAGACGATCTTGGAGGTGACGACGAGCACATCCCCGTCGGCCAGTCCCGGCTCGGTCGCGGCGATCAGCTTGGCGAGGTCGTCGCCCGGCTGCACCTCGGGGATGCCGGGCAGGGCCCAGACCCGGTACCCGGGCCGCCCGGCCCCGGTGGACGCTGTGTCGTTCACGCCCCCCGCACCTCCTCGGCCAGCGCCAGCGCCTCCCGTGCCATCTGCGCCGCCGCGTCCACGTCGGTCATCATCAGCGGCACGGCCCGGCAGCGGATGCCGTCCGCCTCGACCCGCTCGACCGCGCCCGCGTCGACGGTGTCGACCAGCCAGCCGTCCAGCAGCCCGGAGCCGTAGTGCTCGGCGACCGCGGCGGCCGTGGACTCCACACCGACGGCGGCCAGCACCTTGTCGGCCATGCCGCGCACGGGCGCGTCCCCGACGATCGGGGACAGGCCGACCACGGGCACGCCCGCCTCGGCGATGGCCTCGCGGATGCCGGGCACGGCGAGGATCGTGCCGATGGACACGACCGGGTTGGACGGCGGGAAGAGGATCACGTCCGCCTCGGCGATGGCCTCCAGCACGCCCGGGGCGGGCTTGGCCTGCTCGGCGCCGACCGGGACGACCGCCTCGGCCGGGACGGAGGCCCGCAGCCGCACCCAGTACTCCTGGAAGTGGATCGCCTTGCGCTCTCCGTCCACGTCGACGGCCACGTGCGTCTCCACGCGGTCGTCGGTCATCGGGATCAGCCGTACGCCCGGCTTCCAGCGGTCGCACAGCGCCTCGGTGACCGCGCTCAGCGGATAGCCGGCGCTCAGCATCTGCGTCCGCACGATGTGCGTGGCGAAGTCCCGGTCGCCGAGCCCGAACCAGTCGGGGCCGACGCCGTAGGCCGCCAGTTCCTCCTTGAGGTGGAAGGTCTCGTCCGTCCGCCCCCAGCCCTGCTCCTCGTTGATGCCGCCGCCCAGCGTGTACATCACCGTGTCCAGGTCCGGGCAGACCTTGAGCCCGAAGAGGTGGATGTCGTCGCCGGTGTTGCCGATGACCGTGACCTCCGCGTCCGGCACGGCCCGCTTCAGACCGCGCAGGAAACGGGCACCGCCGATGCCGCCTGCCAGAACCACAATGCGCATGCGACCAGTGTCGCAGGCGGGTCCGACAACGCGTCAGGCAGTCACCGGACGCGTCTCGCCGCGCGCCTCGCCGTGCGCCTCGCAATGGGGGGAGGTGTGCATGGGCATCTCGGTCAGGCCGGGGTAGTACACGTGCAGGCTGACCGCGGGCTCCAGCGCGTCGTTGACGACCTCGTGGACGTACCCCGGCGCGAACACCCGCTGCGCGCCCGGCGCCAGCGCGCGCGTGCCGCGTTCTGTGCGCTCGGTCAGGGTGCCCTCCAGGACGGTGAGGACACCGGACGAGCGCCCGTGGTCGTGCCGCCCGCTGCCCTGCCCGGGGACCCAGGACAGCAGCCAGACCTCGTAACCGGGGCCGGTGCGCAGCCGGTGGTACCAGCGGGTGGTGGCGTCGTAGCGGACGAGGTGCGCCCACTGGGCGCGGTCGGCCGCGATCGAGCGGGCGAGGCCCGCGAACTCGGCGACGGTGGCCGGGTGCTCGCGCGGCGGCTGGAGCAGGTGCGGGACTTCCAGGATGTCGCCGGCGATCTGGAGGTCGTTGTCGCTGTTCATCGGGGTTCGGTGGTCCTCGGTGAAGAGTGGGGGGCTGGAGCCGGGGAGGGGTGCTGGGTGACGCGTACGGTCCGCCCGGGTCACGGGCGGGCGGGGTGCCCTGGATGAGGGATCACGGAGCGTGGTGACGCGGCCGGGCCGGGATGGGCTCGGGGACAGCCGGAGCGGCTTGGCTCAACAGCTGGAACAGCAACAACAGCTACAGCGCGCGCGGGCGGCACCGAGGGACCCGGCGGTGCGGGTCGAGGTGGGTGCCAAGTTCGCGAGCATGCCCACTAGGACATCGGTTCACACCCGTACTGTCAACTCGACGCCCGGTATGTGGGACATGTTTCACCTCATCCGGTTCATCTGAAAGGTGAAAGGTTTGCTCGGCGAGGGGTCGGGACACATGGGGCACATCCGAGTGCTCGAGCCTCGCGGAACGGGATCGAACACGGAGGCGTCTTTCTCCGTACAGAGATCTGTACGGGGTCGTGGCCGCCCCGTGGGTCCTGCTGCGTGTCAAGGTTTATGGCGATTTGAACACTTTCCGCACGGCCTTGGTTCCGCAGAGTGAATAACGGACCCAATAGCAGATCTCGGCTTGACTCGCCCGGAGCAGCACACTTGTAATTTCACTCGTGTCGTTCAGCCGAAATCGGTAACGGCTACGCACGGGGACGCGAAAGACAGACGAGGGGCGCACATGACCGAGCTGGTGCAGCAACTGCTGGTCGACGACGCGGACGAGGAACTCGGCTGGCAGGAGCGCGCGCTGTGCGCCCAGACCGACCCCGAGTCCTTCTTCCCCGAGAAGGGCGGCTCCACCAGAGAGGCCAAGAAGGTCTGCCTCGCCTGCGAGGTCCGCTCCGAGTGCCTCGAGTACGCCCTCGCCAACGACGAGCGCTTCGGCATCTGGGGCGGCCTGTCCGAGCGGGAACGCCGCCGCCTGAAGAAGGCCGCCGTGTGACCGCACGGCCGGCCGCCGACGTCGCGAACGGCCCGTCGCCAGTGGGTTGTCCACAGGCGGCGGGCCGTCGTCATGGCCAGCCGATAGTGTGGTCGCTCGTCCGAGACGCCCCGCTGTCACCTCGCCGCACTCGATCCGCTCGACGCACGGGGAGGCACAGGCGTCCACCGCAGTCCATCGAACCGGGGCCCGTACCTCGATGTCCGTGCACAGCCATACGGCGGCCCGAAGCGGCACCGCCACAGCAGCGTTCGACCCAGCCCGCCCGCCCGAGTTCCCGCGCCATGTGGTGACCGCGGTCCTCGTCTCCCACGACGGCGCCCGCTGGCTGCCCGACGCGCTCGCCGGGCTGCTCGGCCAGGAGCGCCCCGTCCAGTACGCGGTGGCCGCCGACACCGGCAGCGCGGACGACTCCGCCCGGCTGCTCACCGACGCCCTCGGCGACGCCAACGTGCTGCACCTGGCCCGCCGTACCGGCTTCGGCCAGGCCGTGGAGGAGGCGAGCCGCACCGCGCCCGTCCTCACCCCGGAGGACCTGCCGTACCTCAAGCGCCCCAGCGGCTGGGACCCCGTCACGCGCACCTGGCGCGACGACGCCTACGACCTGCCCGAACTGCCGCACGGCGAGCCCGTCCAGTGGCTGTGGCTGCTGCACGACGACTGCGCACCCGAACCCGACGCCCTCGCCCAGCTGCTGAGGGTCGTCGACAACGAACTCGAACTGGGCCGCGACGACATCGCGGTCGTCGGCCCCAAGCTGCGCGGCTGGTACGACCGCCGCCAGCTGCTGGAGGTCGGCGTCTCCATCGCCAACTCCGGCCGCCGCTGGACCGGACTGGACCGCCGCGAGCAGGACCAGGGGCAGCACGACCACGTCCGCACCGTGCTGTCGGTCTCCACCGCGGGCATGCTCATCCGCCGCGACGTCTTCGAACAGCTCGGCGGCTTCGACCGCAGGCTGCCCCTCATGCGCGACGACGTCGACCTGTGCTGGCGCGCCCACACGGCCGGCCACCGCGTCCTGGTCGCCCCCGACGCCGTCGTCCGGCACGCCGAGGCGGCCTCCCGCGAGCGCCGCACGGTCGACTGCGCGGGCCGCACCACCGCCTCCCCGCACAAGGTCGACAAGGCGGGCGCCGTCTACACGCTGCTCGTCAACACCCGTACGGCCGCGCTGCCCTGGGTGCTGCTGCGGCTCGTCCTCGGCACCGCCCTGCGCACCCTCGCCTACCTCGTCGGCAAGGTCCCCGGCCAGGCCGTCGACGAGATCCGCGGCCTGCTGAGCACCCTGCTGCGGCCCGAGCGGATCGTCGCCGCCCGGCGCCGCCGCGGCCCCTCCCAGATCGACAAGGGCGAGCTGCGCCAGCTGTTCCCGCCGCCCGGCGCCACCATCCGGGCCACCGTCGAGCAGATCGCGGGCAACTTCAGCAGCGGCACCGACAGCGACACCGCCTCGGCCGGCCGGCACGGCGGCGCCGTGGAGTCCGGGCCCGGCGGCGACGACGCCGAGTTCCTGGAGGTCGAGCAGTTCGCCCGGCTCAAGCGGATCGCCCGCAGACCCGGCCCGGTGCTCTTCCTCGCGCTGCTGCTCATCTCCCTCGTCGCCTGCCGCGCCCTGCTCGCCGGCGGCGCGCTCGCCGGCGGCGCCCTGCTGCCCGCCCCGGCCGGCGCCGGCGAGCTGTGGTCCCGCTACCTGGACGCCTGGCACCCGGTCGGCACCGGCGGCGACCCCTCCGCACCCCCGTACCTGGCGATCGTCGCCACCCTCGCCTCGCTCCTGTTCGGCTCCACCGGACTCACCGTCACCGTCCTGCTCGTCTGCTCGGTGCCGCTCGCCGGATTCGCCGCCTACTTCGCCTCCCGGCCCCTGGTCACCTCCCGGCTGCTGCGCGCCTGGGCGGCCATCGGCTACGCCTTCCTGCCCGCCACCACCGGCGCCCTGGCCGGCGGCCGCATCGGCACCGCCGTCCTCGCCGTACTGCTGCCGCTCCTCGCGCGCGCGGGCGTCGCCGCCGGCGGTCGGCGTACTCGAACTCCGGTGACCAGAACAGGGCGTCGAAAGGGCAGACCTCGATGCAGATACCGCAGTACATGCACAGGGAGAAGTCGATCGC
>NZ_JBEXKG010000007.1:0-106619 GCF_040609555.1 Streptomyces sp. NPDC004658 | reverse complement strand
GCTAGGCTGGGCGTCTCACCCATTGGACGTGTCGACAGGAGGGGTGGTTGTGACCACCGAGGTGCGCCGTCTGCGCAACTACATCAATGGCGAGTTCCGGGACGCCGCCGACGGGCGGACCATCGATGTGGTCAACCCGGTGACGGAGGAGGTCTACGCGACCTCCCCGCTGTCCGGCGAGGCCGACGTCGATGCCGCCATGGACGCCGCCGCTGCCGCCTTCCCCGCGTGGCGCGACGCCACGCCCGCCGAGCGTCAGCGTGCCCTGCTGAAGATCGCGGACGCCTTCGAGGAGCGCGCCGAGGACCTTATCGCGGCCGAGTCCGAGAACACCGGCAAGCCGATCGGGCTGACCCGCACCGAAGAGATCCCGCCGATGGTGGACCAGATCCGCTTCTTCGCCGGCCCGCCGTGCGGCTCCGCCGGACCTCGGCCCCCCGCGCGGCCCCACCGGGCCCCGGCCCGGTGGGGCCGTCCCCTTCTGTGGGGGTCGGTGCGGAACTGCCGTCGGCGTGGGATGCGGGGCCCGAGCGGTGAGGAAGGGCCGCATGCACCGGACCCCGGGCCCCGGCGTGGGCGCATAGGCCCCGGCCCGGCGCGGGGAGGTACGGGGACCGTTGGTGCACACGCGGCCGGGCACTGCATGCGGAATCGGTCACCGCGCCGGGCGCGTCTCCCGCGTGCCCGCCGCCCGCTCCACGCGTCACCCGGGGCGGCGACCGCACGGGCACCCCGTGGACGGAGTCCGGCCGCAACGGCCGGTCTCCCCATGGCGCGTGCTCCCTCGATTCGGAAGGATGCTCCGGGCGGCCGGCGGACAGGCGGGCCGTACCGGCAGTCCCACCCCGATGGAAACGGAGCGCATCGATGACCTCTGCGGCCCCCCACGACCTCGTCGTCACGCAGGCCACCCTCGACGACTGGCCGGTGATCAGCGGGTGGGCGGCGGCCGAGGGCTGGAATCCCGGACTGTCCGACGGGCCCGCCTTCTTCGCGCAGGACCCCGAGGGGTTCTTCCTCGGCCGGATCGACGGGGAGCCGGTGTCGGCCATCTCCGTCGTCAACCACGGCCCCGACTACGCCTTCCTCGGCTGCTACCTGGTCCGCCCGGACCTGCGCGGCCAGGGACACGGGCTGACCACGTGGAAGACCGCGCTGGCCCACGCCGGGAACCGCACCGTCGGCCTGGACGGAGTCGTCGCCCAGCAGGACAACTACCGCCAGTCCGGCTTCCGCCTCGCCCACCGCACCATCCGGTTCACCGGCACCGCTCCCGACAGCGGCACGCCCACCGGTGTCCGCCCGGCCGGGCCCGCCGACCTGGCCGCGCTCACCGCCTACGACGGCGCCTGCCACCCCGCCGACCGCCCCCGCTTCCTCGCCGAGTGGCTCGGCACGCCCGGCCACCGTGCCGTCGTCCGTGAGGACGGCGGTCGCCCGACCGGCTACGCCGTGCTCCGCCCCGGCCACGACACCCTGCGCATCGGCCCGCTCTTCGCGGACACCGCCGACGACGCCCGGGCCCTGTTCGCCGCCCTCACCGCCGAGGCGGCCGGCAACGAGGTGGCGATCGACGTCCCCGAGCCGAACGCGGCCGGCATCGCCCTCGCCGAAGAGGCGGGCCTGCGCCCCTCGTTCGAGACCGCCCGCATGTACACGGGGCCGGTGCGCGGACACGCCCGGGAGCGGGTGTTCGGCGTCACCACCCTCGAACTCGGCTGAGTCTCAGCCGACGCCGGCGTTCCCGGTGTGGTGGCGGCGGTGCAACTCCCGCACCTCGTCGACGAGTTCCGGCACCGGCCCCTCCACGGCCACGCCGGGCGCGATGTCCCGCACGGGCAGCGTGCGCACCGGTGGCGCGGGCACGCCCCACTCGGCCAGCAGACCGGAGAGCTGGACGGAGGAGACGATGTACACGATCCGGCCGAGCCCCACCCAGGCGTGCGCCGCCGCGCACATCGGGCAGTGCTCGCCGGACGTGTAGACGGTCGCCGCCGCGCGTTCCCCGGGCGTCAGGTGCGCGGCCGACCAGCGGGCCAGCTCGAACTCGGGGTGCCGGGTACGGTCCCCGTCCGCCACCCGGTTGCGGTCCTCCGCCAGCACGGTCCCGTCCCCGCCCACGAGCACCGACCCGAAGGGCTCGTCGCCCGCGTCCAGCGCCTCTGCCGCCAGCTCCACACAGCGGCGCAGATACCGCAGCTCACTGTCCCGTACCATCGGCCCACCTCCTCACGGCATGATCCCCGGCGGGGCAGGTCACGGCCACCGCGGCCGACCCGGCGGGCGCTCGTGCCTCGGTGGCAACGGCCGTTCGCCGGGCGGGGAAGGCGTGCCGGCGTCCGGCCGCGACCGTCGTGAGCGCCAGCAGGACCGGCGGCAGCGCGGTCCAGGGCAGGACCCCGGCGCCCGCCGCGTCCAGCGCCAGCCCGCCGGTGAGCGAACCGGCGGCGATGCCCGCGTTGTACACCGTGGTCTGCAACGAGGTCGCCACATCGGCGTCGGCCGGCCCCGACGCGTCGACCAGCGCCGTCTGGATCAGCGTGGGCGCCCCGCCGAAGGCCGCACCCCACAGCGCCACCGCGCCGACCAGCAGCCCGTGCACCCGGGCGCCCACCCCCAGCACCAGCAGCGCGGCCGCGACCAGGGCGAGCGCCGTCAGCAGGGTGGGGCGTGGCCTGCGGTCGACCAGCACACCGGTGAGCCAGACGCCGGCCACCGTGGCGGACCCGAACACCGCCAGCAGTACGCCGGTGGCGCCGTACCCGGCCTGCGCGGCGAACGGGGCGACGTACGTGTACATCGCCTGGTGCCCCAGCAGCAGGAACAGCGTGACGCACAGCACCGGGCGGATCCCGGGGCGCGCGGCGACCCGGAACAGGGGCGCTCGCGCGTGCGGCGGCTCGCCCGGGAAGCCGGGAACCCGCAGCCGCACCCAGCCCACGAGCAGCGCGGTGAGCACGGCGAGGGTGCCGAACGCGGCCCGCCAGCCCACCGCCCCGGCCAGGGCGGTACCGGCGGGCACGCCCAGCGCCAGGGCCAGTGTGATCCCGGCCAGCACCACCGCGATGGCCCGGCCGCGCCGCTCGGGCGGCACCATCCGGGCCGCGTACCCGGCGAGCATCGCCCACAGCGTGCCGCCCGCCGCCCCGGCCAGCAGCCGGGCCGCGACGGTGAGCGGGTACGACGACGACAGCGCCACCAGCGCGTCGCCGGCGGCGAAGCCCAGCAGCGCGCCGCACAGCACCGGCCGCCGGGGCAGTCCCCGCAGAGCGGCGGTCACCGGGATCGCGGCCACGAGGGAGGCGGCGGCGTACGCGGTGACGAGGAATCCGATCCGGGACTCGGCCACCCCGAGCGGGGGCGCCATCGCGGGCAGCAGGCCCGCCGGGAGGAGTTCGGCCAGTACGGCGGTGAATGCGGCGCAGGACAGGGCGAGCAGCCCCGACCACGGCAGGCGACCGCCCTCGGCCTGGGAGGACAGAGTCATGCGAGCATGGTGGAAGCCTCACATCAGTGTGAGGGTCAAGCGTGGGTCGGGAGGCCGGCATGCGGATCGGTGAGCTGTCCCGCCGTACGGGCGTCCCCGCCCGGCTGCTGCGGTACTACGAGGAGCAGCACCTGCTCCACCCGGAACGCACCGGCAACGGCTACCGCAGCTATCCGGAGTCCGCGGTCGCGCGGGTGGGGCAGATCCGCGGCCTGCTGGACTCGGGCCTGACCACCGGGATGATCCGGGCGATCCTGCCGTACCTCTGCGGCCCGGAGCACCTCGTGCCGGCTCCCGAGGACGTGCCGGCGGAGACGGCCGCCCTGCTCCAGGGGCACATCGACCGCATCCAGGCCCGCATCGACTGCCTGGCCCGCAACCGCGACCGCCTCACCGCCTACCTGGCGGCGGTACGGCCGGACGGCCGCTGACACACTGTCACCTGCCCGGTAAATGCGTTGTGCCGCCCGGTTCGGCGTGCTGAAGTGAGGCCATGGATCATGCCTCGGTGCTTGCCGTGTACGACCGGGACCTGCGCGAGGGTGCCCGGCCCGACGGGCCGGGGGCCCGGATCGAGCGGACCGGTGGGGTGGTGCGCCAGGTCGCGGACGCGCACGGCTGGAACGGTGTGCTCTGGTCCGGCCTGGACGCGGCGGACGCGGACCGGGCCGTCCGCGAGCAGATCGCCTACTTCACCGGGCTGGGACTGGACTTCGAGTGGAAGCTCTACGGCCATGACGAGCCGGCCGACCTCGCTGACCGGCTGCTCGCCGCCGGGTTCCGGGCCGAGCCCGCGGAGACGCTGATGGTGGCCGAGGTGTCCGGGCTCCCGCAGGACACCGCGCCGCCGGCCGGCGTCCGCTTCGTCGAGGCCACCGATCCGGCCGGCGTCGACCTCGTCGTGGACGTCCATGAGCGGGTCTTCGGGACCGACGGCAGCGGGCTGCGGCACCGGTTGCTGACCCGCCTGGCCGCCGACCCCGGCACGGTCGTCGCCGTGGCCGCCCTCGCCGGCGCCGAACCCGTCGCCGCCGCCCGCATGGAGCTGGTGCCCGGCACCCGGTTCGCCGGGCTGTGGGGCGGCGGCACGGTCGCGGCCTGGCGGGGCCGGGGCATCTACCGCGCCCTGATCGCCCACCGCGTCCGTGTCGCCGCCGCCCAGGGCTACCGCTACGCCCACGTCGACGCCTCGTCCATGAGCCGTCCCATCCTGGCCCGTCTCGGCTTCCACGCGCTGAGCACGACGACGCCCTACGTGTACGAGAACTGACTCAGCGCCGGGCCCGGCTCCGGTCCAGCGCGGCCACTCCGGCGGCCGCGAGGGCTATCTGGATGAGCCACTCGATCCAGTCGGGCCCCTTCGTGTCGGCGACGCCCAGCCCGGCGGCGATCGCCGAGCCCAGCAGCGCGGCCACGATGCCGACGACGATGGTCCACAGGATCCCGATGTGCTGCCGCCCGGGGACGACCAGCCGGCCCAGCACACCGATGACGAGGCCGATGACGATGGCGCTGATGATGCCTGAGATCTCACCTACTCCAGGACCGGCAGGCCGCTGAACAGGGGCGGAGCCGCCCCAAGAAGATCATCTGGGAGAGCCGTGGGAAACGGAGGCGTCCAAAGCCCAGCCCCCACAACCTCCTTCTCCCACACCGCCTGAAGGTACTCCACGATCCGCTCCTCCATAGGCACAGTCACCTCGCTGTAGACGCCCTCCACGCCAGGCAACTCGTGCCCCATACGAGCCTCCACCGCAACCCTGGAGATGTCACCGGCCTCGTCCAGCTTCGCCTTGTGCCAGTGCCGCAGACGGTAGATGGGCTCACCGGCCAGTTCCGGGACGGCCGGGATCGCAGGCCGAGCCGGCCGCGACTTCTGCGGCCCCGCAGCGCGCGCCTTAGCGCCGTCGCGCATTGGATACCAGTACGTACCGTCGAAGTCCGTTTCCAGCAGCGGCTTTCCAGCGATGGACAGAAACACCCACGGCTCGCGATGAGAGGCGAGAAGCGCCGCATGCATGGCATGCAAGAACGGCGGGATCACCAGTGTTCTCCAGCTGCCGTATTTCGGTGTCGCCAGGAATGACTTCCGGCTCACCTTGTACGCCTGGTACTGGACCCGGAGTGCGGCCATGTGCTGGTACCGGTCCACCGCTTCCTCGCGCAGCTCAGGATCGGGCTCCGACTGGGGCCAGTGCACAGAGGAATAGCCGCGCTGGAACCCATACATTTCTCCGGGTGGCCGCATGCCAGTGAACGCGATGGTCCAGATGTACGCCCAGCCCGGGAACCCCCACACCGTGTACGCGTTGCATGCCAGCTGGTGCACGGCTGTCGTGGGAAGCTGCCGCTTCACCCGCCGTGTCTGCTTCTTCTCGTACTTGCCGCGACGCCGCTGCTCAACGATCGGGGACTCGTCGCGCAGCTTGTACCTGACGACGGCATCATCCATCAGCATCTTGAAGACGCCGAGCACATTCTTGGCGTAGTTGTGCGAGTACTTACCTCGCACGTACCTTTCGAACGTGGCGTACTCGACCGGCGTGATCTCGTCCACTTTCCATTGGAGCCAATACGGCTTGATGACCGAGTTCAGCCGCGACTTGTACGTGTTGTTGGAGCGCACGCGGAGCGAAGTCTCGGCAAACCACAGGTCGCAGTACTCGTCCATCCCAAGGCGCTCAGTTGCCTTGCGGCGGTTCCGCTTGTTCCGCACATCGGATTCCCGGTCCAGCCCGAAGGTGTACGCCTCGTCCTCGTCAGCGAAGGGGACACCGGGCTCCGGACCACTCGCGGAATCGTAGCGCTTCTTCTTCGTCGGCTTGCCGGCGTCATCCAAGTGGTATTCGCCTGACCACCACTTGACGCGGATGGAGTTGCCGCGCACTTCGACAGATGGCATTGGACACCCCGTGCTGCTTGGTGAGTTGGGTGGCGTGGCGGGCACCCCTGCCGCCAACGCCTCCACTGGACTGCCTGTCTACGATGCCCGTCCTATCGGACAGCCGCCGCAGGTTTCGCAGTCCTGGCCCTGCGCCTTCATGAACCGCCTCACGCGCACCTGACTTGCGCGGTCTCCGACGGCTTCGGAGGACAGGACACACACCTTCTCGCCTGCTACCTGGGTCGTGTAGCCGAAAGGCTTCGGCCCAAGATCGAGATAGATGACATTACTCACCTGGCCCCCTTTGTCGCCTGGGACCTCCCCGGGTGGAGATGTCAGCGTCGCATGCCGAACGGGTGAGCGGGAGGGGGTTGTTGAGGTTTCATCAGCATCCGGAGGTTACGATTCGGTCACGGTGAAAAGGTTGTACGGTCGATCGCCCCAGATCAGGAGCCGTCCGTCACAATCCCCGCCCTTCGCAGGTTCTCCACAAGTTCGTTCACAAAGGTGTCAAGCTCACCGACCTGAGCAGTCGGGAGGGTTGCCCTCGCTGTATCCCATGCCATCTGCCGCGCCTGCTCCTCGCTGAGCGACGCAGGGGCCGACGCTGACACTGGCGCCTCGCCGGCGAATACCGGCTCTCCGCCTTCTGCGATGGCAATGCAGCTGCCGCTGGCCCAGCCGAGCGCCTTGTCGATCTTCGTGTAGGTGGACTCGCGCACGTCCAGGCCCTCCTCGACGCGCTTCCACGTGTTGCGTGTGACGCCTGCTGCGGCAGCTGCTGCGTCGCGTGACGAGTACTGCTCCAGCCGGTGCGCCTTCACGTGCTTCGCGAGGCGGTCGAGATCACGAGTAGCCATGTCGACATGGTCTCAGGTCCAACCAGTTCCAGCTAGTTCCAACCAGCTATACGGCTGGTTTCGGTGCGTGACGGGTCATCTGCAACCAGCAAAGCCATGGCCAACAGGGTCAACACGGGTCAGTAACATCCATCAAGGGGTAGACAACCAGGGTCAACTAGGGTTAACTCGAAGCATGCACCAACCGACGACCTTCGAGGTCGACGGGGACGCGATCCGCGAGGAGCGCATGCAAGCGGGGCTAACCCAAACCGAGTTGGCCAGACAGGCGGGAATCAGCCCCCGCTACGTCAGCCACCTCGAAACAGGCACCCGCAGACGCATGGGCCCGAAGCCGTACAAGCGCCTCCGCACCGCCCTCAACGCGACTGACGAGCGCCTCCGGCGAAAGCCCCCTCGCCCCACCGAGGACCCACCCCCACCCCCAGAAAGGGAATGACCCGTGCCCACGGACAAGACCCGCTACCACCAGCCGCAGCCGCCGGCCGACCCGGACCAGGAGTACATGACCGTCCAGGAGACGGCCTACGTCCTTCAGGCCAGCACCAACTGGATCCGCCGCCTGCTGCGGGACAACCCGCACCTCTGCGGCCGGAACGGCAACAAGCGGATCGTCATCAACCGCGAGCAGCGGGCCGCGATCCACGCCATCCGCAGCGGAGGTGACCCGCGCACCGGCCGTTCGATCCCGAGCCAGCGCCGCCGGCCCGCCGCCCGCACGCGGGCCGCTGTCGCCGCCTGACCCCCACTCGCGCCGAAGGGCCGCCCAGCTTGCCCGGCCGGCGACCCCACGACTCGGCGCACCTCAACCGAACACGATCGAAGGAGAGGCCACCGATGGCCACATCATTCCAGACCAGCACCACCGGGATCACCCCGGTGTACCCGTTGCACGAGGCGCCGCTCCCCAAGACCGCGTTCGTCGACAGCCGCGGCGAGACGTGGGTACCGGCGGGCCACACGAGCGCGGGGGAGTTGATCCTCGCGTGCCCGGAGCCGCTGAACGAGGACGACCGCGGTGAGGGCCCGTCGTTTCCGTGGACGCTTCGCGTGGTGGAGGGGTTGTTCGGGCCGCTGACGGCTCTGGCGGACCTGGAGGAGCGCCGGCTGGTTGAGGTCGACACGGAGTTCCTGGAGATGTACGGGCCGGACCAGCGGGCGTGGAAGCGCTGGCAGGTCGAGGCGTACGAGGCCGCGATGGCGAAGGTGTTCGCCGAGTTCATCCCGGCGGTGGCGGCATGACTGGGATCTCGCCGCTCGCCATGAAGGCGAAGCAGGTCATCGAGGCGCAGTGGCTGCACGGCCCGGCGTACGACCTGGCGACGCAGGCTGCTGAGGCGCTGGAAGACAGGCAGATGTTGCAGTCTCCGGAAGCTGCGCGGGAACTGGTGGCGGACGCGGTCCGGGTCGCTGAGGAAGCAGTCGCGGAGCTGCGGCGGGAACACGAGGAGTCCGCGCGGCTGCGGGCCCAGCTGGAGGAGCTCCAGCGGAAGTACACGCTCGACACCGCCGAGCTCAAGCGTGAGCGGGACGCCCTCCAGGGGCGGGTCGCCGAGTTGACGGTCGCGGTCGAGACCCCGGAGCTGTGCGCGGACTGCGGTCACATGGAGGACGCGCACAAGGGCGACGGCGACACGAACTGCACGGCCTCGGGCGCGCGGCTCGCCGAGTGCACCTGCGCCTTCTTCATCCCCCGCTATGACGCGGCCGAGCTGGTCGTCGCACCGCCGCAACCGGGCGCCGCCACGTGATGTGGCTGCTGAGCCTGTCCGGGCTGGCGCTTGCGTTCCTCGCGCTGTGGCTGCTGCAACTGGCCGCCGACATGCCGCGACCGCCGCGCACGCCCCGTCCGGCTCCGGGTCCGCGTGTCCCGCATTGGGCGCGGACCGGCCACCTCCCACCCTCTCCTTCTTCTTCTGCGGCTGCTGGCCGCCATCGCCGAAAGGCCACCCGATGAGCACCACGACTCCCGTGGACGGGCCGTTCCCGATCCGCGTCAACGCCACCCCCTCCGGCTGCGAGTTGGACGTCTCCGCGTTCCTGTTCAAGGCCGTGTTCACCGAGCTGATCACCGCTGCTGACGAAGACCCCGAGGGTCTCGTCGAGGAGCTGAAGGACATGGCGGAGCTGTTGCGGTCCGCTGTCCACCAGGGCCGCGACTCGCACGCCCGGCACGAGTTCGACGCGCGGATGGTGCAGATGCTCGCCGAGTACGCGGGTGACGGTCTGATCCCCGTGTACGGCGCGCAGGTGGGTCGGCTCCGTGACCGGCTCGCCGAGATCGCCGCCCCGCGTCCCGTCCCCGCCCAGCGCGAAGGGAGCGCGGCATGACCCTCGACACTCGCATCTACGTTCTCGACAAGGTCGACCCGCACGAGACGTTCCGCTTCTGCCGCGAACTGCTCGGCGCCACGGATCGGCACATCTGGTACGACCGCCAGGACAAGACCTGGCGCAAGGGCGAGTCGTTCGTCGAGCCGGGCAACCCGTGGACGGTCGGCAATGAGCTGGGCCAGGGACTCCCCGCCCTGCTCGACGTCTCGTACCGGCCCGACGCTCCCCTCCGTACACCGGAGCAGGCGGCAGAACACGACGAGGACATCTGCAACCTCCCGGGCGTCTCCTGGTACGACCCCGAGGCTGGCCCCTGCGACGGCACCCACTCCTGGACCCGCGCCTGCTGGCTGACCGTCTCCTTCGACACCGCCTACGGCTACCGCGACGAGCGCGGCTACGGCTGCGGCGACCTGCACGCCGAGTACGTCGCGAAGCTCGGCCAGTGGTTCGACGCCAAGGGCGTCCGCTGGGAGTGGATGAACGAGTTCACCGGTGAGATCCACACCGGCTATGAGCGGCTCATCGACCTTCAGTCCGGCGGCTTCGAGGCCAGCGCCTGGTTCCGCACCACCGTCCTGCCGATCATCGCCGCCGAACGGGGTGAGCCCCGATGACTGCGCTTCAGCCTGAGATCACGGCGCTCGTCGCCCGGCAGCAGCGTCTCGCCGACGGCATCGCCGCCGAAGCCCGCCACCAGATGGACCCCGCCGAGGGCCCCATCGAGACCGCGTTCGCCCAGCTCTGCTGCGCCCACCCCGAAACCTGCTCGTGCGAGGCCGACTACCCCGGCTGGATTCCGGGAGGCACCGCATGAGCACCGCCGCCCCGGCCGCGCCCACCGGCCGCCTCGCCGACCTCCTCACGGTCATCCGCCGCCACGGCGGGCGCTGGACCACCAACCGCGCGTTCGCCGCCTACCGCCACCACCCCGCGCTGACCGGCATGCCGCTCGGCAAGGTCCGCACCGTCGCCCGTGGCGACCTCCGCGACCTCGCCGCGTGGGGCTGGCTCGTCGCCCACGACGACACCGGCCGCCGCGAGTACAGCCTCAACACCCGAAAGGACGTGCGCTCGTGAGCGCCGAACTCGTCAAGCACCAAGCAGCCCCGGCGGCCACCCTCCCCGAGAAGATGCAGTACGCGAAGGCTCTTGCCGAGTCCGGCATGCTGCCCGGCCAGTACCGCAAGCAGCCCGCCAACCTGCTGTACGCCCTGGAGTACGCCGAATCGCTGGGCTTGCACCCGATGGCCGCCATCACCGGGATCCACGTCATCGAAGGCAAGCCGTCCGCATCCGCCGCCCTCATCTCCGCCCTAGTGCGCCGGGCCGGGCACAAGCTGCGGGTCCGCGGCAACGACCAGGAGGCGGTGGCGCAGATCATCCGCGCCGACGACCCGGACTACACGTTCGAGGCACGGTGGACGATGGCTCGCGCCGAGCAGGCGGGCCTCGCACGGAAGGCGGTGTGGAAGAACTACCCGGCCGCGATGCTCAAGGCCCGCGCGATCACCGAGGTAGCCCGCGACGCCTGCGAAGAGGCCCTGTCCGGGATGCACTACACGCCGGAGGAGCTCGGGGCGAACGTCAACGCCGACGGCGAGATCGTCGAGGCCGAGGTCCAGCAACTGCGCCGCGTGCAGCAGGGCGAGCAGGACCCCTGGGCGGCACCCGCGCCTCAGCCGAAGGGCACGCTCGTCGTGGACCCCGAGTGCATCGTCACGCACCCGGAAGGCCAGGCCATCGTCGACGCAGCCGCTGAGGCCACGCACCGGGCCGAGGTGAAGGCACGGTGGGCCGAGGCCAAGGATGCGGAGCTGCTTCACGCGATCGTCAAGGCGCCGGACACCGGCGAGTGGGAGATGGTGCGGGAGTACCTGTCCCGCCTCGGCAAGGCACTCCCCGAGGGAGCGCCCGCCGCGTCCGACGAGGACGACGTCACGGACGCCGAGGTCGTCACCGAGGGCGAGACCGAGGCCGACGTCGCCGAGCGGGAACTCCGCTCCGCCGCGAAGGCCGCGGGCCTCGACAACCTCGACGAGGAGTTCGAGCGCTCCTACGGCCTGCCCATCGCCCAGGCCGGCGCCCAGCAACTGCGCGAGATGACCGCGCTCCTCACCGGCTCCGCCGCCTGATCCCTCACGAGTTGGGGTCGTCCTGCCCGTTCACAGCAGGCAGGACGGCCCCGCCCAAGGAGACCACACCCATGAACCTGAAGGAAGCCGCAGCGCGCGAGGCCGCGCTGAAGACGCTCCTCGACGTCGTGGAAGCCGAGTACAAGGCCGCCCGCGCCGAGACCCGCACCGCCCTAGAAGCCGCCGCCGAAACCACCGGCGTCCGCCAGGTCGCCGTCACCCTCCCCGACGGCCCCGACATCGCCACCGTCAGCCTCTCCTCCGGCGAGGCCGCAGCCAAGGTCGTGGACGAGGAGGCGTACACCGCCTGGGTCCGCGACCACTACGCCACCGAGGTCGAGCGCCGCTTCGTCACCACCGTCCGGCCCGCGTTCACCGACCGCCTACTCAAGCAGATGACCGCGGCCGGCGCCGCCGAGTACGCCGACCCGGAGACCGGCGTCATCCACGAGGTGCCCGGCGTACAGATCGCCCCGGCCCGCGCGCGCACCCACTCCGTCCGCTTCAAGAAGGACGGCCGCGAACAGGTCATGCAGGCCTGGCGCGAGGGCCGCCTCGCCGCCGCCGTGCTGCCCGAGCTGACCGCCGGGGGTGCCGAGTGAAGTACCTCGATTCCCGGCGCATCGGCTGGGACACGGAGACCACGTCCAAGGATCCGGCTGAGGCCCGCATCGTCACCGCCGCCCTCGTCGGTCGCGGCGGGGTCAGCCCGGACCGAGTGCAAACGTGGCTCATCAACCCGGGCGTCCCCATCCCGCCCGAGACGACCGCCATCCACGGCGTGGACGACGAACGAGCAATGGCTGAGGGCCAGGATCCGCAGTCCGCGCTCGAAGAGATCGCCGACACGCTCGCCAAGGCCATCGACTACGGCATGCCGATCGTCGCCTACAACACCGCCTACGACTGGTCGGTCCTGCACCACGAACTCGTGCGGCACGGCCTGCGCCCGGTCGCCGACCGGATCCACATGGACGAGCCGTACACCCTGCTCGATCCCCACGTCGTAGACAAACAGGTCGACCGGTACCGCAAGGGCAGCCGCAAACTCCAGACGGTCGCCGAGCACTACGGCGTGCAGCTCACCGACTGGCACACAGCGGACGCCGACGCAGCCGCCGCACTCGGCATCGCCGACGAGCTGTACCGCCGCTACCCGCAGCTCGACGAGATGGGCCCGAAACAGCTGTACGCCGCGCAGAAGGCGTGGCGAGCGGAGCAGCAGGCGGGACTGCAGGAGTACCTGCGCCGCACGAAGCCGACCGCGGTCTGTGACCCGGCCTGGCCCCTCACCATCCCGCAGCCCAGGAAGGAGGGCCAGTGATGTTTGTGACCCTGGCCAAGTACAACGACCTCCGCCGCATCCTCGACGGCGAGTCCCGCCGCCGGCAGGAAGCTGAGGACAAGGTGGACCGGCAGACCGCCGCGATCCTCCGGCTCCAGTCCCTCGTCGAGCACCACCGCGACGAGCACCCCGACAGCCCCGTCCCGGTGCAGCCGGCCACGGGTGACGCCCGGCTGGTGCAGCAGCTGGCCTTGTCGGAGAGGGCCCGGAAGGCGCTGGACGAGCAGATCTTGACCCTGCACTGGACGAACGTCGTCCTGGAGCGGGAGCTGGCCGCGGCGCACGAGCAGCTCGCCGCGCTCCAGACCGCGCCGGGGGTGGCGTCATGACTCCGGAGATCACGATCGGTGCCGCTTCCCTCATGGGTGCGCTCGTCGTCGCGACCGCCGCGGTGCGGTGGGCTGTCCGCCCGGCACCGGTGCGCCGCCGTGAGTACGGCGCCGCCATGGTCCAGCAGTGGACCCACTGCCCGCTGTGCGCCCGGCAGACGACCGCCACCGTCCACGGCACGACGCTCCGCTGCGACGCCGGCCACCTGATCGGGGGCGAGTGGTGAGCCCGCACGACATCGAGCAGCGGCTGATCGGCGTCGCCTGGGCCTACCTCTCCTTCGCCGCGCTGACGATCGCCGTGTTCACCGCGGTCCTCATCAGCCACGGCATCCGCGCCCTCGTCCACCGCCACCGGGCCCGCCGCAACGACTGCGGCCCGGACCGGCTGTTGGAAGAGGTCAACGCCCACCTCGCCGAGGTCATCGGCGCCGACCCGCAACTCGCCGCCGGACTCAACCGACTCCTCAACAACGTCAGCAAGGAGGACCAGTGACCAGCGCGCCGCGCATCCTCGGACTCGACCTGTCCATCACCGCCACCGGCATGTGCCTCCCCGACGGCTCCACCCGCACCATCACCACCCGCGACAAGGGGGACTGGCGACTCGTCGCCATCCAGCACGCCGTCCGCCAGCAGACCGGCGCCCTCGACCTCGCCGTCATCGAAGACCTGCCGACCCATGCCAAGAGCGCGGGCATCACCGGCATGGTCCACGGCGCCGTCCGCACGGTCCTCCTCGACGAGGGCATCCCCTACGTCCTGGTCACCCCGGCCACGCTGAAGGCGTACGCCACAGGTAAGGGCAACGCGGACAAGACCGCGATGGCCATCGCCGCGTTGAAGCGCGCGGGCCGGGAGTTCGGCGACGACAACCAGTGCGACGCCTGGTGGCTCCGCGCCGCGGGCCTGGACTGGTACGGCGGCCCGGAGTTCGAGGTACCGAAGGCGCAGCGCGACCGGCTCGGCAAGGTCGACTGGCCCGCACTCGCCACGGGGGTGGCGGCATGACCTTCACCCTGCCCCCGCGGGTCCCCAACGGCCTCACCCTGCTCGACGTCTGCTGCAAGCAGGGCATGGCCTCCTTCGGTTACTACCTGGCCGGGTTCGACGTGGTCGGTGTGGACCGGGAGCCGCAGCCCCGCTACCCGTTCCCGTTCATCCAGGCCGACCTCCGCGACCTCGACCCCGACTGGATCCGGGAGAACTTCAACGCGTCGGCGTGGTCGCCGCCGTGCTGGGCTCACTCCGACCTCGCGCACCGCACCGGGCTGGAGTACGAGGACTTCATCCCCGATGCCCGCGAGATCGCCGAAGCGACCGGCCTGCCGTTCGTGATCGAGAACGTCGAGGGCGCTCCCCTGAAGAACCCGATCACCCTGTGCGGAACGATGTTCGACGGGCTCCGCGTCAGCCGGCACCGCATCTTCGAGTCGAACCTCGCGCTGTACGCGCCGCGGCCGTGCCCGAAGCGGCACCCGCTGCACTACACCCGCGACAAGCGGAAGGCGCACTACGGGCAGTTGGACGAGTGGACGGCGTTCGTCCAGGTCACCGGTGGCGGTAACTGCTCGAAGGCCGCGGCTGAGGACGCGATGGGTGTGCCGTCCGGGTGGATGACGAAGGACGGCCTGAACCAGGGCGTGCCGCCCGCGTACACCCGCTGGATCGGCCAGCAGCTCGCCGACCACCTGGCCGCGGTGGAGGTGGCCGGATGAGCGTCCGTGCCGACGTCGAGGAACTGCTGCGCGCCGGCTATGGCGACCGCACCATCGCCCGCCGCCTCAACCTCACCCAACCCAGCGTCGCCCGCGCCCGAGCCGCTCTCGGTATCCCGGCCGGGCGTCCCGGCCCCAAGGCCCCGGACAGCCCGGAAGGTGTGTTCTGGCGACGTGCCGAACCCACTGACGACGGTCACCTGCTGTGGCCGGGCTACGACCCGCAGCACGGCGCTCACCTCAGGCACAACTACGCCCGGTACAGCGTGCACCGGATCGCCTTCCGCATCGGCAACCAGCGGGAGCCCGACGGCCGCGTCATGACCGGCTGTGACCGGGTCGGCTGCGTCCACCCGGCGCACGTCGAGGACCAGCGCATGCGTAACCAGTACAACGCGATCTTCGGAGTAGCAGCATGACCCACTACAGCGGCTCGGTCCCCGAGACCAAGCGGAAGATCGACTGGCGGGCCAAGGCCGCCTGCCGTGACGTCGACCCGGACGACATGTTCCCGGAGAACTACGAGCGCGGCATCCAGTACGCCAAGAGCATCTGCGGCGGCTGCCCTGTCCGAACCGCCTGCCTCATCGACGCCATCGACGTCGGCGACAACGACCACGGCATCCGCGGCGGCCTCCGCCCCCAGGAACGCCGGGCCGTCGCCCGCACGGTCGGCGACCAGTACCACGACCCGCAGGCCGTGGAGTCCGCCATCATGCGGGCCCTGTACCCGTCGTCCGGTGAGCGGTCCCTCCGTGAGGTGTGGGAGGGCTACACCAAGGTGCTGCCCGGCGGCCACGTCGGCTGGACCGGCAAGTCGACGTTCCCGTACCGCGGCCACTCCTACGCGCCGAAAAAGGTCGCGTTCATGCTGCACCGCGGCCGGGCCCCCGAGGGCAACGTGCGCAGGACGTGCGCAGTGGTGGAGTGCGTGAACCCGCTCCACCTGGCGGACAGCGAGGAACGCGCTCGCGCCGAACAGTTGGACGCCGCCGCAACGGCCAACGCGGCCTGATGCCTGCCGCCGACGAGCCCGTCTGTGACATCCCTGCCCCGCATGAGGGCCCGGTCCGTCAGTACCCCGCCGGGTGGCTGTGCTCCGCGCACAGCCCCTGGCGGGCCCTCGGACTCCCCGAACCACCACCCGGCCTCACCCCGAGGCCACGCCCGCAGCAGAAGGAGAACCCGTCGTGACGTCGAAGCCCCGCTCCACCGGCCGCAAGATCGCCGGTCATCTGGCCGCCCTCAGCCTGGAGATGCCCCCGGCCGCATGGATAGCGGTCACCGGCACCGTGCCCGCGTGGGCGCGGATCTGGCTCGCCAGCTGGCTGACGATCTGGCTCGTGTCGACCGTCGTCACCGCGGCGGCCCGGCAGGCGGAGACCCAACTGTGACCGCCGCGATACAGCCCGCCCTCGACGGCAGCGTGCCGGCGCCGACCCTCGACTTCCACTCGTGGTGCGACCTGGTGAGGCCGGCCTTCATCGCCGCCGCGCGGTCTGGCCGCAGGTTCACCACCTACGAGGTCGCCGCAGACAACGACCTGCCGGAGCCGCCGAACCCGCGCGCCGACTGGGGCAACTTCGCCCAGTCCCTCGTCCGCGACCGGGTCATCGAGCACGTGGGGTTCGACCGCAGCAGCCGGCCAACGGGGGAGAAGTCCGCGGTCGCCGTGTGGCGCGGCACCCGCGCCGCCCAGGCCGGACGCATCGCCTGACGCACACGGCAGAGCCCCACACCAGCACGGTGCGGGGCCCGCAGAGAAGGGGAGGGAAGGTGCGATCAGAGGATGTCGCCGTCGGCAGGTTCGTCGCTGAGGTGCTTGAGCCGGCGCTCCAGAGCCTGCTTCTTGCGCCAGGCAGCGACGCGCGCGTGGACGTGACGACGGATGTCATCGGCGCGCGAGGTTCCCTCCGCCTCGCACAGCTGCCCGTACGCGGCCCACACCTCGTCATCGATGCGGACCATGCGGCCCGGGGTTCCCTTCGTCGTCATGTCGACAGCGTAGCTGACTTGTCAGTGCCTACACACCCCCTACGGCCTGCCTGTATGTCGAATGTATTGCGGGTGACTATACACCCTGGGGTAGAATCGAAGTCAGGTAAGGCGCTCCAACAGCCGCCCTGAACAGGGGCGTTACTCGGCATGCCCTGACCAGCACTAACGCGAAGAGAGATCCCGTGAGCTTCAAGGTCACCAACTGGGTGTGGGCCCGGTCCGAGTCCCGCAACGGGGCCCGGCTCGTGATGCTCGCCCTGGCCGACCGGGCCGACGACAACGGCTACTGCTGGCCGTCCATCGATGACCTCGCCGAGCGCACGAAGCTCAGCCCCCGCGCAGTGCAGAAGGCCATCGCCACCCTCGCCGACCTCGGTGAGCTGGACGTCGAGAACGGCGGCGGCCGGCACCGGTCGAACCGCTACCGCATCGTCCCGAAACCCCGCACATCTGACGGGGTTACCGACCAGGAACCCCGTCAAAACGACGGGGTATCGACCGAAGAAACCCCGAACTCTGCGACAGAAACCCCGAACTTTGAAGCAGAAACCCCGAACTTTGAGACCGAAAACCCCGTCCAAAGTTCACCCGAACCCTCAGTAGAACCAACAACAGAACCATCAGGGAATCTCCCTACGCGCCGCCGCGCAGAGCCCACCCCCGCCGAGCAGATCTTCGATCAGTGGTGGGAGACCTACGGCCACACCACCGCCCAGGGCAAGCGCACCATCCAGCGCGCCATCGCAGACGCCCTCGGTAACGGCATCGACCCGAACGAGCTGTGCCAGGCCCTCGCCCGCCTCGGTGCCCTCTCCAAGCCCGTGACCGGCGGCACCCTCCAGTTCGCCCTCGCCGAGCTGCGCAAGCCGCAGCCGCAGGCGAACGTCTACCAGCTCCCCACCGGCCAGACCCTCACCGGCACCGACGCGAAGGTCGCCGGCTGGATGGCCATCGCCGAACAACTCCGCCAGGAAGGAGACTCCGCGTGAACGCCGACGAGGCCGCCGCGCTCCTCGCGCACTGCTCCGGGTTCGACAACCGCCAGCCCTCCGTCGCCGCCGCCAAGTCGTGGGCATCCGCCCTGCACGACGTGCCGTTCGACCAGGACGCCCGGGACGCGGTCGCCATCTACTACACGACCCCGCCACAGAACCCGAGCGAGCGGCTGTGGATCCTGCCCCACCACGTCCGCACCCTCCGCACCCGCCTCCGCAACGCCCGCCTGGAGAACTTCCAGTACGAACCCGTCGCCGACGAGACCACCGCCGAGTACCTCGCCCGCTACCGCGGCCAGGTGCAGGCCATCGCCTCCGGCGCCGTCGCCTCCCCGAACGACCGGCCGGCCCTCGAAGGCGGCCCGACGAAGCAGTTCATGCGCGAGCTGGAAGCCCGCGGCTGGGAGGGCCTGCGCGTCGTCCCCGACGACGAGGGCGACGTCAAGGCGGAAGTCATCGACACCGTCCGCCGAGCCGGCCCCCTCGGCATCGTCTGCCCCGCCTGCGGAGCCGCCATAGGCAGACCGTGCAAGACCCCCGGCGGTACCGACAAGCAGCCGCTCGGCAAGCCCCGCACGAAGCCGCACAGCGCCCGCCTGCGGGCCGCGAGCGGCCAGACGGACCAGACCCCCGAGGAACGCGCCGCACACGAGCAGCGGATCCGGGAGATGTCCGCCCGCCACCTCGCCCGCAAGCAGGCCGCCGAGGACGACATCCCCGACGCCGAGATCGTCACCGAGGAGACCGCATGAACCGCCACTGGTACCCGCGCCAGAACACGAAGCGAGGCGGCATCCACCCGCCCCGCACGTCCATCGACCGCATCGGCGACTACTCCTCCGCAATGCGCCGCCAGGAGCAGCGCATCCACGACAAGCAGATCCTCGCCAACTACGTGCAGCTCAAGCCCGGCGTCCTCGTCATCTGGGACCGGCAGCCGCACCGCGTCGTTGAGCTGGCCGAACGTCCGCTGGATCTGTGGGGCGAGAAGCACGAGATGCGGTTCGCCACCGCCCTCGAACGCTGGAAGACCGGCGGGGAGCGTGGCGAACGCCCCGAGAAGGCGACATGGTCCGGACGCCCCTACGTGTTCGTCCTCCAGCCCGACGGCAAGCCCCACGAGAAGCCGCTCCACCTCATCGGCCCTGCCAACCACTCCTGGGACGTCCTGCCCGAGCACTACGCGATCTGCTCCGCCTGCGGCGAACTTCCGCCCTGCCGACACGAGATCGCCGAGCGGGAAGCCGACCAGCAGGCCGCCATCGCCGACGTCCTCATGGACATCCCGGCCGGCCACTGCCTCGCCTGCGGCGAGTACATCACCGTCCGGCAGCAGGCCACCCGCTTCCCCGGCCCGAACCTGTGGCGGCCCGACCTCCCCGAGAACTCCGCCGTCTTCCACGCCCGCCGCGAGTGCTCCACCCCGCGCGAGAAGTACCGCGAGCAGTGGGAAGCCCGCGGCGGCATGAAGCAGCCCGACCTCTTCGCCAACGAGGAGACCACCCGATGACCCGCAAGCCCGGCGCCCCCATGTCCAACACCCTCCGCGCCCTCATCCACAGCACCGCCACCCACCCCGCACGCACGGTCACCTGCCCCCACTGCCACGCCCCAGCCGGTAAACCCTGCACCCTCCGCACCAACGGCCGGCTGCTGCCCGAACCCCACCCCCGCCGCGTCTCCGCCTGGGCCCAAGCCACCGCCGTCTGCCCCGAATGCCAGACCGCACCCGGCGCCCCCTGCCACGACAACGGCCGCCCCCTCCGCTACGTCCACGACCGCCGCACCACCGAAGCGAAAGAGACCGCAGCATGAGCCCCGCCCGCGTCCAGCGCCGCCGCACCAAGGGATGGCGCGCCCCCGCCGGAGCCCGCTACGTCGGCCGCGGCACCCGCTGGGGAAACCCCTGGGTCGTCGCCCAGACCCGCACGGGCTGGGCCGTCAACTGGGCCGGCGAGGGAACGCCTCGCCCCGAATGGACCGCGAGCACCGACAGCCAGCACGCCGCCCACCTGATGGCCGTCGGTCTCTATCGCGAGTACGCCGAGCGAACCATCGGCTTCGCTGTCCGCGCCCGCGTCGAACTCAAGGGCCGCGACCTCATGTGCTGGTGCCCGCCCAACCTCCCCTGCCACGTCGACGTCCTCCTCGAACTCGCCAACCAGGAGAACCCGTGAGCCCCCAGCCCCGTATCCCGCCCGCCGCCATCGCCGAAATCGCCGCCGCCCTAGAGGACTACCACCGCACCATCCCCGCCTACCGGCAAACCCCCCGCGGCGCCGCCGAATTCACCGCCCACTACCTCACCGCCAGCGGCTGGGGAATCCACGTCCCCCGCGACATACAGCCCCGACCCCGCGCCCGCGCCACCTGCCCCCACTGCACCGCGAAGCCCCTCATCACCCGAGCCGGCCGCATCCGACGCCACGGACCCCACGGCCACCCCTGCCCCGGCAGCGGAACACCCGCCGCCTGACCCCGCCCCCCACCACCCACCACACCACGGAGACACCGATGACCAGCATGAACCGCCGCCAGATGAACGAGACCGCCGACCAGCTCGACAAGCAGGCCGCCCGCTACGACGAAGCCGCCCGCGACGCCGCGCAGTTCGCCTGCAACGCCACCGATCAGCTCCAGCGCGACCAGGCCGCCGCCATGGCCCGCCAGCACCGTGAGAACGCCACTGACGCCCGCGCCAACGCCGAAGCGCTCCGCAGCGGCGAGACGCCCTACGGCTGGCAGTAACCCCGACCACCCGACCACCCGACCACCCGGCAGCGAGGAGACCCCCCCATGAACCAGACCACCGACCCGATCCGCGACCTGCACGAGGCCGCCCTTGAAGGCGTCGTCCGCCTGTCCATCCGCTGCGGCAAGGCCCGCGACCCGCGCGAGACGTGGGCCTATGCCGAGGGCGCGTCGATGTCGTGGGCGTTCTACCGGGCCATGGAGCGGCTCGCCGAGATGGACCCGAACGGCACCGCCTCGTTCGCCGCCGAGCTGATCGGCGAACTGGAGGGCGCCACTTACGGCGACCTCATGTGCGACGTCGCCAACGGACTCGGATTCGACACCGAGAAGTGGATCAACCACGAGCACGAGCAGCCCACCGCCTGAGCCTGCCTGCCTGCCGCACCCAACCACCGAAAGGACCCGAACCGTGACCGACCAGCAGCTCGACCTCGACGCCATCCAGGCCCGCGCCGCCCACCTCTACGAGCACGCCACCACCACCGTCCCCGACGTGCAGGACGACTTCGATCAGTTGGCCGGGACCGACGTGCCCGCGCTCATCGAGACCATCCGCCGCCTCCGCGCCGAACTGGCCGGTGCCCAGAAGCAGGCCATCGACTGGGCCGCCGACCAGGTAGACGCCAAGCTCACCACCGAGCCCGACCACAACCGAGCCTCCGCCCTGTACGAGCTTCTGCTCCACCTCCGCGGCGAACTGCCCTGCACCTGCGCCCGCACCGGCGGCCTGCACGCGAAGGACTGCCGGAAGTACGTGCCCGGCCACGAGCTGATCAGCCGCCACAACCAGCTCGCCCGATACCGAGCCGAGCGCCCCGCCGTCCTGCCGTCGTCCGGCGCCTGACCAGCACACCAACACACCAACACACCGACACGGAGTGCAGAAGCATGGCTGTCATCCCCTGCGCAGACTGCGGAAGGCTCCGCCCGCACGCCGCCCACGGACAATGCATCGCCTGCTACCAACGGCGTCGCCGACAAGGCCGCCCACAGGAACCCCGTCGCACAGCAACCTGCACAAGTTGCAACGGCGACCGCCCGCTGGCAGCCAACGGCTGGTGCCACACCTGCTACCAGCGGTGGGTGCGCCACGGCCGGCCCGTCGACGGCCCCCCGGCACCGAAGCAACCACAGGGCTGCGGCACGGACGCCGGCTACCAGCGGCACGTCAAGAACGGCGAGCCGATCGATGACCGCTGCCGGGACGCCCACAACGCCGATCAGAGAGAGCGGCGCGCAGGGCAGCAGCTGAAGCCCACGCCTCGCGCCCAGTGGACAGAGGAGCAGGCGCGAGCGGCACGCACCGTCGCCGTGGCCACCGCAGACAGTCCGGCGGATCGGAGCCTCCTGCTGGAAGTCCTGGGGCTTGCACCCGCCCTGAACCCGGCCGCCACCGGCCAACGCGCCGCGTGAGCCGGCCCCGCACGACGACGGTCCCCAACCCACCCATCAGAAGGAACCCCATGACCACTGACGACGCCCACGTCCAGCACACCTGGCAGCTCCGCCACCCCGACGGCGACGAGATCAGCATCGACCTGTGGACCGACGACTACACGGTCCGCGTCGACGGCGGCCCCGACGACGGCGACCAGCGGGAGGGCGGTCGGGCAGACGTCGACCACCTGCTGGCGAAGTACCAGGCGAACGGGCACCGGCTGGTCCGCGACTACCCGGTCAACGACCCCGCCGTGGCCGAGGAACCGTTGGAGGACGACGAACGGGAGCCGGACGGCCGGCCCGAGCACTGCCCGGAGTGCGGCAGCCCCGTCGAGTACGAGGCCCGCTACAGCGACGACTTCCGCGAAGGTGCGGCGTGGCTGTGCACCGGCTGCAAGTGGGGCCAGTGGCTCACCGCATGACCACCCGCACGACGACGGCCGGCGCTGTTGATGCCAGCGCCGGCCGCCTGCCCCGACCTTCTCACACCCCTGGAGCCCCGATGAACCAGCCCGACCGCACGGCCGCCATCTACGACGCCCTCGCCGGACTGCAAGGCGGACCGCACCACCTGCCACCCGGCACCCGGCAGGCCATCGCCGAGCACTTGGCACAGACGCTGCCCGCCGTGCCCGCGGTGCAGTCGCCCGCCGGCCGCACCACCGAGACCGCCCGCGAGCATCTGCTGCACGCCCTGGACTTCGCCTACTGCCAGGGCATCGGCTACAGCACGCCCGAGGAACTGCTCGCCGCCTTTGAGGCGACCCTCGCCAAGCAGACCGCCCCCAAAGCCGACGCAAAGGCCGCCGACCGGGCCGCCCTGCGCGACCGCATCGCCGCCGTGGCCACGCCGTTCTTCGCGAACTTCTCCGACGAGGAGGCCGCCAAGGACAACGCCGGGGAACTCGCCGTCGCGGTCCTGGCCGTGCTGCCCGAGCCCGCCGACCGGGCCGCCTTGGAGCGGGCCGCCGACATCGCCGAGGACGTAGCCCTGCGCCTGCGCAGCGAGTGCCTGCTCGACCAGATGAACGGCGCCTACGAGGTGATGGCCGAGCTGCGTCGGCTGGCTGGCGAGCAGCCCACGCCCGAGCGGCCCGCCGACATTCAGGTCTGGCCCCTCCAACGCGTCCTCACCGAAGTCCGCTGCGGCTCCGAGGACTGGTCATGGGAGGAGGAGTGGGCCGACCTCGACCGGCGCCACGCCGACACCGGCTACCTGGCCAAGCTGGAGCAGCAGATCCGCGAGAACGGCGTCACCATGCCGGTGCTGATCGGATCGGACGGACGTCTGTGGGACGGGCATCACCGGCTGCGGATCGCGGTCCGACTCGGCATCGGCTACGTGCCGGTGGAGATCACGTCCCCGGCTGGCGAGCAGCCCACGAACAGCGAGGCGGCGTCGGTCGCGGTCACCGCCTACAGCGATGGCAAGGGCCGCACCTACTGCCTCGGCTGCGCCCCGAAGATCGGCGCGGACGTGCCGCTCACCGCCGACGACGTCGACCACTGGGAGCTGTGCCCGAGCTGCGGACGGCATGTGGTCGACGTGACCCGCCCCGCCTGACCGTCTGCCTGCCGGGGGTCGTGCCCGTCCACGACCCCACGGTGGGCCCTCAGCGCCCGCCTCCCGGCCTCACAGCACGCGCGGGCAGTCCCGGAGGGTCCAACCCCTCACGCAGCCCCACAGGCCCCGCCACGCCAATCCAGCACCGAGGAGAACCCGTGATCCGCGAAGACCGCTTCCTCATCAGCCGCAAGCCCTACGCCATCGACCTCACCAGCCTGCGCGGCCACCGCAGCCCCACCCCGCAAGGCCGCAACCCGTACTACTTCGACGGCCGCATCAACGCCGTCTGGTTCCGCCGCCGCAAAGGCGTGACCGTCGCCTGCGTCGGCACCCTGTGGGACCTCCAGCACCCCGAGCCCACCGACGCCCGTCAGTTCCTGGAGCAGCACGACGACGGCCGCTACGGCGGCGACTGCGAGGGCCGGTGGGACGGCGAACGCTACTGGGGCGCGCAGGAGCCCGAGATCATCGGGGCTCACCTCTCGCTCCTGCGGCCGATGCTCGCCAACTACCCGGCCATCCCGCCCGGCTACGACGGCTGGTGGACCTTCCAGCCCGCCCGCTGACGCCCAGCCGTAGCCCGCACCCCGCCCACCACCAGGAGCAGCACATGACCGAGACCCACCCGATCAAGACGTTCCCCAGCATCCAAGGCCGCTGCCCTGCGTGCCGAGGCGACAGCCTGTTCATCGGCTCCGGCGGCTACGTCACCTGCTCACGCATCGACTGCCCCGACCCGTGCGCAGCAGACGACTTGCTGCACCGCCCCGAGGACTACGACGCCTCCTGGCAGCAGCAGAACGACGGCACCTGGGCCCTCCCCATCCGCGACGGTGGCGGCGTACTCACCGTGCCGGCCCGCACCACCATGGGCGAACGCGCCCGACTCGCCTCCGCGTGGAAGGCGGTCAGCACACCCGACCCCGCGCCGGCAGCGACCCAACCGACCGACGGCACCGTGTGCACGGCGTACCAGCCCCCTACAACCGCCGAGATGACCGGCCTCTGCGCCCGCTGCGGCATGTACGACTACCGGCACACCACGCAGCAAGCCAGAGCCGACGCGGTGGGCGTCGACCCGATAGACCCGATCGACCAGTACCGACGCCTGAAGATCGAACTGGAGCACTGGCAGACCGTCATCGTCCCCGAACTCCGCGCACAGCGAGACCGCGCCACCACCGCGCTCGGCGAGACGCTTGCCGTGTTCAGCCCCGTCAGCAGCCACAACGGCGTCCGCATCGGCTGGACCGCCGCGCACCCTATCCACCCCGACGACTACGACCGCTGGACCGCCGCCCTCCCGAAGGGACGCCCCGATGCCTGAACTCCACGGCTGGGCCGGAGCCCCGTGGGCGTGCGTGTGCGGGCGCTCCCACGCCCCATGGTGGCGGACCACCCCACCACCGACCTGCCCGCACGGCTGGCCCGCACAGCCCACACCGGAACCGAGCCCGGTCACCTTCCAGACCCTCGTCCAATGGCTCGACGCGGTCGCTGCGCAAGGAGACGTTCATGCCTGAGCCCGAGCTGACCGCCCGGAAGCTGATCCAGTGGGTGCCGGCCTGCGAGACCGGCCGGCACACCCACCACCCGGGCGAAACCTGCGACGAGTACGAGGAGTTCGCCGCCCACGTCCGCGCCTGGTTCGAGCAGTCGTTCGCAGCCCTGTACGCGGCAGCCGAACGGAGACTGGTCACCGGCGACGGCACTGGCGAACCGCGCGGCGTCCTCGCCTGGGAGCCCACCGAACCCACGCCGGTCGAGCGCGCCCTTGCCATCCTCGGCCCCGAGCTGCGCTGCTGCCCGCTGTACAACGCAGGCCCGCCCGCACTCCGCGTCCACAACTGGAAGGCACGCCCGTGAACGCCCGCATCACGATCACTGAACGCACCGGCAAAGACCTCATCGACCGGCTCTCGGGATGGCACTGGTTCTGGATGGTCGTCGTCCCCGGACACGGCGCGCGTAGCGGCATGGCCCGTACCCGCGGCAAGGCCAAACAGCGTGCGGAGCTGGCCGCGAGAGAGCTACTGGCTCAATCCGAGGAGAGCGTCGAGCGGTACACCTACGAGCCCGGCCCGGCTTGACGCCTGTGGCATCCTGAGCGTGGGACGTCCGTCTGCCCGTGGGAAACCCGGGCCCCCGAGTACCAGTCGGAGTGACAGCCGGACGACCACCCTCTTCCGCCCGCCCCGATTCTCGCGGGGCGGGCGGTCGCATGCTCAGTGCACCCACACCAGCGGCCCGCCACCCCGCCACTCGATCCAGTCCGCGCGCACCACGTCCGTATCGTCCACGCCCTCCAGGCCAGCCCGGCGCAGGAACTCGACCACATCGCCGAGGTCGAACGCCCGGCCAGCGATCTCGCCGTCGATGCGGACACGCCGGCCACCCTGCTCGTCAGGCGGGTACACGATCACCACAGGCATGACGCCACCCTGCCGCACGCCACTGACAACGGCACGCCAGGCGCAGCCGGACGAGCGTCGCTTGACACTGGTGTGATCCTGGATCTGCGGGTAGCTCAACGGGTACAGAGCAACCGGGCTCATCCCCGGAACGGACGCCGGTTCAACCCCGGCCCCGCCCCACAGAGGTCCCGGAAGGTGCTGTCGCTCTCCCGCAGCGTGGTGCACCCGGCAGTAACCACGGGATGCGGTATCCGCAAGGACCGTGACGGCGCCCAGTCCTAGGCAACTGGGCGCCGATCAGACTGCTTGACACTGGTGTGATCCTGGGAGTGCTGCCGGGCGGACCAGCTGCTCGCGCCTGGTGGCGTGCTCTCAGCCTGGGAAGGCTCGGGGCGGAGGACACCAGAGAGCCCCCCGAGTTCAGGTCTCGGGGGGCTCTCGTCTGTTCGGGGGCGCGGCTACGGTCGCCACTCGGCGCGGTAGTCCGGGTGATCGACGTAAGGCAGCGCGAGCAGGCGCAGGGTCAGGCAGGGATAGTCCTGGTCGACTTCCTCGTTGTCGCAGGTGGAGCACACCCAGCCGTTGAGTGCGTGCGCGGCGAGGATCTGCCGCTTCGCTTCGACCTCGCGCAGGACACGCGCCGGATCATGACGAGCGATGTGCGCCCGGTCCTCGTCTCGCTCCACCGTGGCGACGTAGCCGAGCGTGCCCCACTTCCACTTGTTGTCGCGGCGCGCCTGCACGCTGACGTGAATCATGGGCGGGATCTCGATGGCCCACGGCGCGCTCGCGCACGCTTTCGCTGCTGCTTCGTCCTCTTCCAGTCGAGCCCGCAGGAACTCCACCAGCTCATCCATCCGACGCCTCCGGCTCGTCGGCCATGCGGCGCAGCTCGTTCGCGGCGGCGTTGACGTCGTGCATGTGGTCGTCCGTCAGGTCACGCAGCGTCTCGGACTGGTCCAGCTTGTCGGCAGCGTCGAGCAGGACGGCTCGCCGGTAGGCGTCGATCTTCTCGCTCGCGCGCTCGGAGATGTCCGGCGAGTGCTCCTTGCCCTGCATGACGAAGGCGTACAGCTCCTTGCGGGCGTCCATGGGCTCTCCTTGCTGCTTGGGCGGGAAGGTCCGCTTCTTGCGTGGCTGCTTGGGGTTCGCCTTGAAGAACGCGGCCACCTCGTCCTCACGGAACCGTGGCCGCGTACTGCCCTCGCCCTCGACAGGGGAAGGGAAGATGCCGGTCCGCCGATAGGTGTGGATCGTCTGACGGCTGACCCCGTGCTCGGCCGCGATCTCGGTGGTCGTCATCAAGCGCGGGCTCCCCTCGTGTTCGGGGTTCTTGGGCACGGCAACATCCTCCCTGATCTGCTTGACGTTGTAAAGCAGATCGTGCACTGTGGAACAGCACCAACAAGTCGGCCCCGGTCGGTGTGTGAGAGCCCGACCGGGGCCAGTCACCCCGCCTGCCTACCAGGAGGAATGACCGTCATGCAGGGTACCCACGCGCAACCCCAACCGCCCACCCCCCGCACCGCGCCCCTCCCGCCCGCCGCACAGCAAGCCCTGGCCCGCCTGGAGCGCGCGCTCGCACCCCGCCCGGCGGTGACCCGATGATCGGGGCCAGCGACATCCGTCGCGTCTCCGAGATGGAACGCCGCGCCCGCCAGCAGGCCGAGGCCGAAGCGTGGCCCGAGGGTGTCATCGCCCGCTACCTCACCGTCGGCGGCGCGACCGTCGACCTCCGCACCCACACCTTCCGCACCCGCTACACCCAACAGGGACGCCCCTACATCGGCGACGAGGGCCGCGAAGTCGACGGCTTCACCTGGGCCTGCCACGGCTGCGACGCCACCAGCTCCACCGACGGCCGCAACTACATCCGCTTCGACTACGGCCGCTACCTGCCCACCGAGCGCGGTGAAGCCCGAGAAGACGCCCAGGCCCACGCCGAGCGCTGCCGCGCCCTGCCCCGCCCGGAGGTGTCGTGATGGGATCCGCAGACCGCTGGCCCGACCTCACCGGCAAATCCTGGGCGACCAAGACCACGCCCGAGATGACCGACGACGAGGTCAACGACGCCCGCGCCACCTTCGAAGCCGTCGGCCGCAACGACTACGAAGGCGAGTGGCTCCGCCGCCACGGCCTCCCCGAGAACTACGGCGACCCGGAGGCCGCGCGATGACCGAGCAGCAGCCCGAGCCGGACCGCACCCCCCGCGCCAACACGATCCTCGCCGAACCCGCCACCGTCGCCGCCTGCGCCCGCGACTACGCCGCAGCGGCCGACGTCCGCCAAACCCTCGCCGCACAGGAAGCGAGGCAGCACTGATGCGCTGGCTCAGCAGGCATGCTGCCGCCCCGCAGCCCCAACCGACACCGGCCCCCGACGACCCCGCGGACGAGATCGCCCGTCGTGAAGCGGACGCCCTCCGCAAGACCGCCGACGCCCTCGGCGAGATCCACCCCGACGACCAGAAGTACTGGTAACCCCCACAGACCGCCGGGCTGGCGGCACCCAACCCCCTCGTCCCGCCAGCCCGGCATCCCACTCCGAGAGAGGAACCCTGATGGGCCTGTTCAAGAAGACCCCCGAAGAGAAGACCGCGATCGCCGAACTCCGCGCCGCCGACGCCGCGCTCCACGCCAACCAGCGCAAGGAGGAGAAGGCCGGCATCCGCCACGAGACCCCCGAGTACCAGCGCCTCAACAAGGCCGCGAACCAGGCCGCCGCCAAGGTCTCCCGCTGGCACGGCGGCACGAAGCGAGGCCGCTGATGCCCACCAACCCCGACACCGGCAGCCAGATCGAGCACGAGGACGACGGCGACTACACCGTCACCTTCTCCATGAGCCTCCCGCCCCAGCAGCCCACCACCGACGAGGAGAAGTAACCGCCATGGCCTGGAAGAAGACCGCCGCCGAGAAGCTCGACAACACCGCCGCCGCCCTCCACAAGGTCGGCGGGAAGGCCGGGGACGCCGTCGCCAACGCGGTCATCGCCCCCGTCCGCCGGCAGATCGACACCAGCTGCACCCGCTGCGCCAAGGGCAAGTGCAAGACCCACTGACCGGCCGGTAGTCCTCGGCCCACGTCCCCGCCCCGGGACGCGGGCCCTGGAGATCCGACCAGCCACCCCACCCCGACCAACCCGGGAGACCCCCGATGCCGAAGCTGCCCCGCTGCGCCTGGCTCCTCATCGGCGCCCTCACCCTCCTCCTCCACCACACCATCGGCACCGCCGCCACCATCGCGTTCCTGTTCGCCGTACTCGGCTGGGCGCTCACCACGCCAGCCGTCCTCGTCGCCGTCGCCAGCGTCGCCGCCTGGCACCTCCTCAACGCCCACACCCCCCGCGCCCGCCGCCGTACCGCCCGCGCCCACCCCTGACCGGAGACAACCGATGCCCAGCCTGTTCCGCCGCGCCCCGACCCAGACCATCACCGAGAACGTCAACGGCGTCACCGTCGACTACGAAATCCCCGACACCACCCCGACCCCGCCGCGGCTCCCGTTCAACCTCGACGCCACCCTCCGCCGCCTCCTCTTCGCGTTCGCCATCTGCATGACCGCAGGCGCGATCGTGTGGGGCACCGTCGCCATCGGCGGCATGCTCGGCCTCCTCGCCCCCGCCTGGGCGGCGTACCTCGTCGCCGGAGTGTTCGACGCCGGATGGGCCGCGTGCCTGATCGCCGAGTGGCTGCTCCGCTACGACAGCAAGCGCGCCGCCGTACCACAGAAGGTCGGCGTCGCCATGCTCGCCGTCTCCATGGCGGCGATCGTCCTCGACGGCCACCGCAACAACGCGCTCCTCGTCGGCATCGTCGGCGCCCTCGTCTCCGCCGCCGCCAAGGGCGTGTGGGCGATCGGCATGCACACCATCCGGATCAAGCTCGAACCGAAGTACGAGGCGTACCTGCGGGCCCGGCAGCAGCAGGCCGGCACCGAGCAGGCGTTGGCTCTCGGCGAGCGGGACCGGATGCTCACCGAGGAACGGACCGTCGCCCTGCGCCTCGCCCTCGAAGCGCGCCGGCCCGCGCCCGAACCGACCGTGGACCAGATCACGCAGCCCACCCAGTCCACCCCGGTCCAGGGCGCTGACCAGCCGGTGAACCAGGTGGACCCGGCGCCCGAGCCGGTCATGGTTCAGGCCGCGGGCCGGGCCACGGACCGGCCGGTCCAGCCCGAGGACCAGGTGACCGAACTCTTCCGCCGCCTCAAGCTCGGCGAGCACATCACGAAGAAGGGCGCTGCGGAGATCCTCGGCGTCCCCGAGTCCACCGCCTACCGCCGGCTCACCGCCGCGCAGAGCCTCCTCCGCCAGTACAACTGACCGCCAGCCGTCCGGCCCCCGCCCCGCGCGGGGGCCGCCGTCTCTCCGGAGCCCCAGCCGTGAAGCTCAGCCGCGCCGCTGCCGCCACCCTCCCCATGCCCAAGCCGGCCGACATCGCCGCCGCAGTCGCCCTGCCCAGCCTCGTCTCCGGCGCCGCGCTCATCGCCGACATGCAGTACGGCAGCCACGCCGCCACCGTCGAGCTGATCACCGCCCTCGCCACCGGCAAGCTCAGCTTCGTCTCCTTCGCGAAGAGTTGGAGCCCGGCCCTGTCCTGGGGCGCCGGCGCTGTGTCAGCGGCTTTCACGCAGGCCACCATCACCGGCGCGGTCGGCGGCGGCCCCGCGGTCTACGCCTGGCTCGTCTCCATCGGCCTCGCCGGCGCCGCACGCGCCGTGTACCGGCACCACACCCGGCACGACCACATCAAGCTGGAGCACGAGGCGGTGAAGCTCCAGACCGGACTGGTCCGTCTCCAGATGGCTCAGCATCAGTTGGTTCGGCGGACCACGCCCGAACCAGTTCAGTCCGGGCCGGACCTGACCGGGCGGACCGTGGAAGAGACCAGGCTGCGGACCGTGATCCACGAACTGTTCCAGGCCGAGCTGCCGGGCTGCACCGTGGAACGGACCCGGACCGGGTGGACCGCGGTCCTGGACCTGCCCGTGAGCCTGGACCGGACCCGGCTGCGGGCCGCCTGGGACAAGGTGGCGTCCGGGATGGGCGTGGCCGGCGAGTTCATGCTGGAAGACGGCGCGCTCACGAACCAGCTCGTCGCGAAGTTCATCGACGGCGACCCCCTGTCCGCGGTCGTCCCGTACCAGCGGACCAGCGGAGCGCGGTTCACCGACCCGGTCCTCCTCGGCGTGGACCGGTTCTTGAACCCGGTCTGGCTCGACATGGCCTACAACCACACCCTGGTCGCCGGGTCCAGCAAGTTCGGGAAGTCCACGCTGGTTCGGTCCATCGCGGTCCAGCTCGCGGACCGCCCGGACACCGTGCTGTACGGCATGGACCTCAAGCCCGGCGCACCCGAACTCACCCCGATGGCGCCGATCCTCCAGGACGTCGCCACCACCCCCGAGCAGGCGCACGCTCTGCTGGACTGGCTGAAGGAGGAACTGGCCGAGCGGGGTGAGATCCTCGCCCGCGCGGGTGACCAGGAGTGGGACCCGCAGAAGCACGGCCGGCCCGCGATCTGGGTCATCGAGGACGAACTCGCCGAGCTGGTCCGGCAAGGCGACGACGGCCCCTGGAAGAAGACGCCGGCGTCGAAGAAGCAGGAGTCGCTGCTCGCGCTGATGCGGTTCGCTGGCATGCACTTCCTGTCCGCGACCCAGCAGCCTTCCCGGAAGGTGTTCGGTGGGACGACGGACGCCCGCGGGAACTACGCGAACCGCCTGTCCACGCGCATGAACGACGCGGACCACCGACGGTTCATCTTCGGGAACACCCCAGGCTGGGAGCCCGGCAAGCTGGACCAGCCCGGCAAGTTCTTGTTGCAGTCGCCGGTCCACCAGGTGCCAGCCCCGTACAAGGGCATGTGGCTGACGGGCGATGAGTTCCGTGCGGAGGTGGCCCGGATCGGGGCGACGACGGTGCGCGCGCCGGTGGGGAAGCGGCTGATCCTGCCCGTCGCGGGGGAGACGAACCAGCACAAGGTGCGCGCCGCGCTGGCCAAGTACGGCAACGCCACACGGCGCGAGCTGGAGCAGGCGACCGGGCTAGATGAGCGGCAGGTGCTGAAGGCGATAGAAGGCCTCAAGCCGGAGGTCGAGCGCACGGACGCCGGCACGTGGCGGCTGGTCCCGGGGGAGGTGTGGGAGGCGCAGGCCGTATCCGTCGCCTGACCGCAAACCCACAGGTCACCGTCTGCCCCGACGGGTCCCGTACCCCGTCCCCTGAGCGCCGCGGATACGGGTGTCGGGGGACCGGCCGGGGGTGGCTGCGGGACCCGGCAGGGGACCCCATCGGCCGCCTGCGGAGGGCCGTTTGACAGCCCTGCGACACTGAATCTGTCCGTGACGTCGAGCACCACGGATGCCCCTGTGAGACCCCGCCGTGCACCCCCGTCGCGGCGGGGTCTACTGCTGCCCGGGGTCCGGCTCGACGTCGGCGGGCGGGGTGGGGACGGCGCGGGCGAGCCAGCCGTTGCCGAGGACGTCGGTGGGCAGCGTGGCCGGGCGGGCGCCGAGCCGTTCGCACAGCTCGGTGAGCGCGCGCATGCATTCGTCGCGGGTGTCGGCCTGGACTCCGTACCTGATCGCCATGGGTCTGAGTGTGCCGTTACCGGAAGCGGGCGGCTACCGGTTCCCTCGAACGAGGGTCACAGATCAGTGACGACGTCTTCACGCCACCTGCACAGGGGCGCATCATGCGGCGCAGCACACACCACCTCGGGGGGACCCTCATGCGCCGCCAAAAACTCGTCATCACCATCGCCGCGCTCGTCATCGCAGCCGGCGCCGCCGTCGCCGTCTGGATGATGGTCCGACCGTCATACGACGACATGGTGAAGGACTGCCAGAAGTCGCTCACCTCGTCGGCGACGAAGACGCACAGACCCGAGGCGTGCAAGGGGCTGAAGCAGGACGACTACGACACGCTGCTGATGGCGTGGACGTTGAAGCACGCGTTGAAGGAGATGCCGCAGGACGATCAGGACATGCTGGACTACTACGACGACGGGTCGGTGAACGGCAGCCTCACCGACGGGGAGTAGCCCGGGCGTACAGCGGCCCCGCCCGGACTCCGGTGCGGGGCCTTCGTCCTGCGCGCCGCCCCCAGAGCCGCCACCCGGTTGACGCGCATCGTTACCATCAAACCACGCCAACCAGTAACACCCCCACGAGGAGGGGACACCGTGGCCAACGGCAACCCCGCCCACAACCCCCACCAAGACGACCGCGACGGCAAAGGCCAGTACATCCGCACCATCAACAACGCCCGACGCGACGCCCACGCCGCCGAACTCCGCGCCGAAGGCTGGACCTACCAGCAGATCGCCGACGAACTCGGCATCGACAAAAGCAACGCGATCCTCGCCGTCCGCCGCGCCGTCCGCGACGCCTGCGCAGGCCCCGGACAAGACCTCATCAACCTCGAAGTCCACCGCCTCGAAGCGATGTACGACCAGGTGATCGACATCCTGAGCAAGGATCGCCCGGTCGTCTCGCACGGCCACATCGTCTACGGCGACGACGGCCAGCCCCTCGTGGACGACGAACTCAAGCTGAAGGCGATCGACAGGGCGCTCCGCACCCGCGAGTCCTTCCGCAAGCTGTTGGGCCTCGACGCCCCATCCCGCGTCAGCATCGAAGCCGAACAACTCGGCCGCGAGATCAGCCGACTCCTCGACGCAGCCACGACCCCCGAGGACGCCGGTGACGACACCGACGCGTGAAGAGGTCCACCAGCAGATCCAACAACTGGTGCGCGCCGGCGACACCAAGGCGCTCAAGCAGATCCGGGATCAGCTTCAGTCGAAGGTGGACCGCCGCAACCTCAAGCAGCGCACCCGCCTGTACGCGCACAACCCGACCGGCTGGGTCGAGGAACGCCTCGGCCAGGTCGTCTGGTCGAAGCAGCGAGAGATCATGCTCAGCGTGCGGGACAACCGCCGTACCGCCGTCCGCTCCTGCCACGGCGTCGGCAAATCCCACACCGCATCCCTCGTCGCGTCCTGGTGGCTCGACACCCACCCACCCGGCGAAGCGTTCGTCGTCACCTCAGCGCCCACCTTCGCCCAGGTCCGCGCCATCCTCTGGCGGTACATCCGCCGCGTCCACCGCCGCGGACAACTCGCCGGCCGTGTCAACCAGACCGAGTGGCACATGGAGGACGAACTCGTCGCGTTCGGCCGGAAGCCCGCCGACCACGACGAGAGCGCGTTCCAGGGCATCCACGCCCGCTACGTCCTCGTCATCCTCGACGAGGCGTGCGGCATCCCCGGGCAGCTGTGGGTGGCCGCTGACGCGCTGACCACGAACACGGACTGCCGCATCTTGGCGATCGGCAACCCCGACAACCCGGCGAGCCATTTTCGGAAGGTCTGCCAGCCCGGCAGCGGCTGGCACGTCATCGGCATCAGCGCCTTCGAGTCCCCGAACCTCACCGGCGAACACGTCCCGGACGACGTCGCGCAGGCCCTCGTCTCCCGCGGCTGGGTCGAGGAGAAGGCCACCGAGTGGGGCGAGGACAACCCGCTCTACAAGTCCAAGGTGCTCGGCGAGTTCAGCGAGGACGCCCCCAACAAGGTCGTCCGCGCAAGCGACATCGCGAAGTGCCGCATCGACCCCGAGACCAAGCCGACCGCCGCCGACCTCGAGCCGGTGGAACTCGGCGTGGACGTCGGTGGCGGCGGCGACGAGACCGTCATCCGGGAACGCCGCGGCCGGTGCGCGGGCCGGGAGTGGCGGGCGCACACGGACCGCCCGGAGAAGATCGCCCCTCTCGTGTTGCGGGCGATCGAGGAGTCCGGCGCGGAGGCGGTGAAGGTCGACTCCATCGGTGTCGGCTTCGGTGTGATCGGCGAACTCCGCAACCTCGCATCGCAGGGCAAGCACAGCGCGCGGATCGTCGGCGTGAACGTCGGCGAGAAGTCGCAGCAGCCGGACAAGTTCAAGAACCTGCGCGCTGAGATCTGGTGGGAGTTGGCGCGTGGTCTGTCGGAGCGGCAGGGCTGGGACCTGTCCGTGATGGAGAACGCCGACACCACGGTGGCGCAGTTGCTGGAGCCGCTGTGGGAGGTCGACGCGCAGGGTCGGATCTTTGTCGAGCCGAAGGACGAGATCCGGAAGCGGCTGGGGCGTAGCCCCGACAACGCAGACGCGCTCTTGTTGGCGTTCTACAACGGGGCCCGGACGAGAGTGAGGTGGCTGTGACCAGCCGATACGAGCAACTTCGCAGGTGGGTGCAGGCGTGGCGGAAGTTGGCGCCGATTCTGCTTGACACGGCTGGGATCATCCTATTGTCGGGTTCCGCCATTCTGTGGTGGGGCCTGGCAGCAGGCATGGCGGCAGCAGGCGTCGGATGCTTCGTCCTCAACTTCCGGATCTTCGAGGGCAGGCGCGACAGCCAGTAACGATGGGAGGGGCGTTGGCACGGACCCTCCTCGGCGCGCTCCTCAACCGAGCCAGCACTGCAGCTCAGACCCCGGTCCCCTTCGCCTCCCGCTCCCAGTCCTACGGCCGCGGACTCTTCGGCGCTAGCCGCAGCACCACTGCCCAGCTCGACGCGATGGGCTCCGTCGGCACTCTCTTCGCCATCGTCAACAGGACCGCCAAGGCCGAAGCCGGCGTCGAGTGGGGCCTGTTCCGTAAGGCCAAGTCGGGCAAGAAGGAAGACCGAGTTCAGGTCACTTCGCACGCGGCGCTGGACCTGTGGAACAAGCCGAACGAGTTCTACACCCAGTCCGTGTTCGTGGAGGCCGGCGCGCAGCACAAGCTGCTGACGGGCGAGCAGTGGTGGGTGATCGCCAAGAACGAGCGGTCATCGCTGCCGCTGGAGTTGTGGCCGGTCCGCCCGGACCGGATGCGGCCGGTACCCGACCCGGAGACGTTCCTGTCGGGGTACATGTACACGGGCCCGGACGGGCAGGAGATCGCGCTCCGCAAGGAAGATGTGATCTTCATACGGACTCCGCACCCCACCGACCCCTACCGCGGTATCGGTCCGGTGCAGGCGCTCCTCACCGACCTCGACGCCGTGCAGTACTCCGCCGAGTGGAACCGCAACTTCTTCCTCAACTCCGCTGAGCCCGGCGGCATCATCGAGGTTCCGCAGGCCCTCAGCGACCCCGACTTTGACCAGTTGCGGGAACGCTGGAACGACCAGCACAAGGGCGTCGCCAACGCTCACCGCGTCGCCATCCTCGAACACGGCAAATGGGTCGACCGCAAGTACACCCAACGCGACATGCAGTTCGCCGAACTCCGCAACCTCTCCCGCGAGGTCATCCGCGAAGCGTTCGGCTTCCCCAAGCCCATGACCGGCGCAGTCGAGGACGTCAACCGCTCCAACGGCGACGCCGGCGAGCGAATGTTCGCCCGCTGGCTGGTCTGCCCCGACCTCGAAGCCATCCGCGACGCCCTCAACCACCAGCTCCTGCCGCTCTACGGAGCGACCGGGCAAGGCCTGGAGTTCGACTTCGTCAACCCCGTCCCCGACGACGTCGAATCCGAGGCGACACAGCTGACGTCCCGCTCGACCGCGGCGGCCGTACTGGTCCGGGAGGGCTTCGACCCTGCTGGCGTGCTGAAGGCGGTCGGGCTGCCTGACATCCCGTACTCGCGGCGCTCGGATGCGCCGGCACCTCTTGCACCGACGGCCGCGTGGGATGACGCCGTGGCTGGCCTGCTCGGTACGGACGTCGAGGCGGCGATGCGGTGGGAGGTCGTCACCGAGCACGACGACAACGTCTGCGGCCCCTGCGCCGAGCAGGACGGACGGCTCTACCGCAACCGCGCGCAGGCGTACAAGGACTACCCGGGCGGCTCCGGCTACATCCACTGCGTCGGCGCGGAGTACGGCAACGACTGCCGCTGCAAGGTCGTCAAGCGACGGAAGACAAGGGACGACGAGTGAGCAAGTACAGCAACCGTCCCGGGAGACTCCGCATCGGCGGCACCGGCCTTCCCGGTGGCACCGAGATCGACCTCGACGGCGAGGACATCGCCGGTGCAGTGACACATCTATCTCTGCACGTCGGGGTCGACAACAAGCCGACGGCCGTCATCGACGTGGTGCTGCACGAGCTGGACACCGACCTGGAGAACCCGCGCGTCACTGTCCCGCAGAAGACGCGCAACCTGCTGGTCCGGCTCGGCTGGACCCCGCCCGCCGAGGAGGCGCAGTCATGAACATCACGCTGCCCGGTAAGGCGGCCACCTTCCAGGCCAGCCAGCGCGCGCAGGCCGCCAAGCAGCGAGAGCAGCTCGGCATCGAGGCCCGCTCCTGGTACCGCATCAGCAACGCCGCCTCGCAGGACGAGGCCGAAGTGATGTTGTACGACGAGGTGGGCGGCTGGTTCGGCGCGACCGCCGACGAGTTCATCGCGGACCTGCGCGGCATCACCGCCCCGAACATCCGGCTGCGCGTCAACAGCCCTGGCGGCAGCGTGTTCGAAGGCATCGCCATCGCCAACGCGCTCCGCTCCCACCCGGCGAACGTGACGGTGCAGGTCGACGGGATCGCCGCCTCGATAGCGAGCGTGATCGCCATGTCCGGCGACCGCATCGAGATGGCCCCCAACAGCATGCTCATGATCCACGACGCGTCCGGCGTCTGTATGGGAAACGCCTCCGACATGGAAGAGATGGCCGAACTCCTCGACCTCATCTCCGACAACATCGCCGACGCCTACGCCGCACGCGCCGGCGGCACCCGCGACGAGTGGCGAGCCCGGATGCGCGCCGAAACCTGGTACCTCCCCGAGGACGCCGTCGACGCCGGACTCGCCGACGAAGCGCTGGCCGCACCGAAGGCCGGCACCCCGGCTGAGCCGGACGAGGGCGACGAGCCGGAGATGGCCCGTGCCTGGGACCTCGCCGCCTACGGCTACACCGGCCCGCGGCCGACCGAGCCGAAGGCAGAGGCCGGGCTGACCGAGGACATCCGGTCCCTGATCGGTGAGGAGATCGCCGCGCAACTCCGCGCCGCGGTCACCCCGCCCGCCGAGGACACGACCACCGTCGAACCCGCTGCCGCAGCCGAGGAAGCAGCACCCGAGCCCGAAGCGCGCATCGACGACCCGGAGCCCGAGGCGCCTGCCGCCGAACCCGTAGACGAGTGGGCCGCAGCCGTGGCCCGCCTCACCCAGGACGAGCCCGACGCGTGGTCGGTGCTGGTCTCCAACCTCACCACCACGGCGTCGTCCAGCGCGGCGACGGAAGCCTAGAAGGAGGCACTGTGGCTACTCCCACCATCCCGCGCACCCCGGACGAGCTGGAGGACATGCTCGGCGACACCGGGTTCCTCAAGCAGTTCAAGGACCAGGGCGAGCTGAAGGACTGGATCGTCGCCTACGGCAAGACGCAGGGCGAGAAGGATCCCGGCCTGGAGACCCAGATCCGCGAACAGGTGCAGGCGGAGATCGCCAACAGCCTGCGCGGCGACCAGATCGAGAACATCCACCGCCTGAACATGGCCCCCACATGGAGCGATGGCGCGGGCAACCGGTCGAAGTACTACAACGCCAAGGCCCCCGGCGCCGCGCTCGACAAGCAGTTCACCAACTGGGGTGACTTCCTCACCGCGACGTGGGCCGGCGCGAACACGGCGGAGGCGTTCTCCGCGCGCTCGGACATCAAGAAGATCCAGAACGCGTTCGGCTCCACGGTCCCGTCCGACGGCGGGTTCCTCATCCCCGAGGCGCTCCGCTCGGAGCTGCTGCGCGTGCCGATGGAGCAGGGCGTCGTTCGCTCCCGCGCCCGGGTCGTGCCCATGGAAACCCTCATGGTCCCGTACCCGATGATCGACTCCACGTCGAACGCATCCTCGGTACACGGCGGCATCACAGGCTACTGGACCGAGGAGGGCGGTACCCTCACCGACTCCAGCCCGACGTTCGGCCGCATCGAACTGATCGCGAAGAAGCTCACCCTGTACAGCGAGATCCCCAACGAGCTGTTCCAGGACAGCCTCGCCTCGCTGGAGCAGTTCATGAGCGAGTCGTACCCCGAGGCGCTCATGTGGTTCGAGGACTGCGCGTTCACCGACGGCAACGGCGTCGGCCAGCCGCTCGGCTACCTGAACGCCCCCGCAGCCGTCAACGTCCCCAAGGAGTCGGGCCAGTCCTCGGGCACGATCCTGTGGGAGAACATCATCAAGGCGTACTCCCGCATGCTGCCCGCCTCGCTCGGCCGCGCGGTGTGGGTCGCCAACAACGACACGCTGCCCGAACTGCTCACCATGGCCCTGTCCGTGGGGACCGGCGGTTCCGCGGTGTGGGTCGGTGACGGCGGCGGCCAGGACGCGCCGCCCGTGCGGATCCTCGGGCGCCCGGTCATCTTCACCGAGAAGGTCTCCAGCGTCGGCACGGCCGGCGACATCAACTTCGTGGACTTCGGTTACTACCTCGTGGGTGACCGGCAGGCGATGCAGATGTCCACGTCGACCGAGTTCAAGTTCGGCAACGACAAGACCGCGATGCGTCTGATCGAGCGTGTCGACGGCACCCCGTGGATCAAGTCCGCGATCACCCCCCGCAAGGGCTCCAACACCCTGTCCCCGTTCGTGAAGATCGCGACCCGCTGACTTCGCACCCCCGGCCCGGCATTAACACCCCGGGCCGGGGCCAACCCCAGGACGGCAGTAACGCCCCGTCCGGAAAGGCAAGATCATGGGAGCCATCGAAGGTCTCGGGAAGGACTTCCTTCCCGTTCCGATCGCGGCAGGTCAGGCGCTGTCCCTGCGCGACGCCGCTGCGGTCACGTTCGTCTGCACCGGCAACGACACGTTCACTCTCACCTGCTCGGACAGCTACAGCGGGACCTACGCGTCGCCGGGCAACATCATCACTCGCAAGATCACCAACACGGCAACGAACGGTACCGCGGCATTCGTCACCGCTACGCAGAGCGCGTCGAACGCCGTCACCATCTCCTCCGGCACGGTCGCCTTCTGCGTCACCGGCGACTCTCTGCCCGACGGTAAGTCGTACGTCAAGGTCTCCGCTGGCGGCTCCGGCCTCGTGACGGCACTCCTGCACGGTCTGACCGCGCAGCGCAAGGCCGACAACCTCGCGATCCCGGGGGCCTGACCATGTCCGTTCTCATTCAAAGCGACCAGCTGCGTACGCTCGCTGTCGGCACGAAGGTCGACCGCGCCACCGCAGCGCTGCCGCAGACCACTCAGTCCCCGATCTTCACTGTTGCCGGTGGCCGAGTCCTGGTGACGGGCCTGGTTGGCGAGGTCACCACCGTGATGGGGGCGACCGCGACGAACCTGAAGGTCACCGCCAATCCGACCACCGGTAGTGACGTCGACCTCGCGGCCAACGCTGCGGTGACCTCGAAGGAGGTCGGCTCTCTCATCACCCTGCCGGCCGCCAGCGGTTCGGCCCTGGTGGTGAAGAACGGTGGCGGTGGAGGTCAGTTCCCGGCGCACAACCCGTACGTGGTGCCGGTCGGCACGATCGACCTGGTCACGGACGCGTCTGACACGGGTTCCGTGAAGTGGACGCTGACGTACGTGCCCCTGGACAACGGCGCCACTGTGACGGCGGCCTGACGTGGCTCTGTGGCGATGCCGGGAGTGCACCACCGCCTATGCGGTGGGCCTCCCGGCGTGCCCTCACTGCCAGTCGAAGGACTACGAGGAGGACGGCGGCATGTCGCCGAAGATCACCGTATATGGCGGCCCCAGCGTGGCCGGCGTCTCCGCCATCGGGGGCGCGTGGAGCAACGAGGACGACGCCGACGAGTGGCACTCTCCCGGCGAGTTGGGAGGGGGCGACGAACCGGCCGTTGCCGACTCCGCGCCCGCTGAGGAGCAGCCGAGCGAGAAGCCCCGCCCGGCGCGCACCCGCACGGCCAAGAAGACCCGGGAGTAGGCCATGAGCGTCGGATTCTCCACCACGGCGGCGAACACGGCCCTGGACACCCTGGGCTCAACGTACTCGTGGATCAAGCTGCACGTCGGAGACCCCGGCGCTAACGGCACCGCCAGCGCCGCGACCGAGACGACCCGCAAGCAGGCGACCTGGGCGTCCGCGTCCGCCGCCTCCAAGGCGACGAGCGCGGACCTGGTCTGGACGGGCGTTGCCGGCAGCGAGGACTTCACGCACTTCTCGCTGTGGACCGCATCGACCGCCGGGACGTTCGGCGGCTCCGGAACGATCACCGCGAACGCGGTCACCTCGGGTGACACGTTCACCATCCCCGCCGGTCAGCTCACCCTCACCCTGCCCGTCGCAGCCTGACCAACCAGCCCAGCTTAGAGAGGAGGTGACCGCGCATGTCGCAGCGTTCCGATGCGGCGAGTGACCGCGTCAGCTACACGGCGAGCCCGCCGCCGGATCCCGCGACCGCGTTCACGGTCACCTTCTGGGCCCGGCTTCGCGTGGACCGTGATGATTTCTCCACGATGCTGCGGCTGCACTCGGCGTCCGGCGGGTCGACCACGGTCAACGTGGCGACCGGCAGCAGCGGCGTGACACCGGTGGTGGTGAGCCCCGGCAACACGAGCGGCATCGTCGCTACCGACTCCCTCGCGGTCGACGCGTGGCGGATGATCGCCGTCACGGTCGCCGGGACCGGCGCCACCGGCGGCAAGATCTACACCAAGACCATCGGCGGCACCACGAACATCGTCACCGGGCAGGTGTCCGGCGGCAGCGCACCCGACGGACTCACGCTCTTCGGTCGGTCGCCTGGTGACGCGGGCGAGTGGTTCAACGGCGGCTTGGCCTACGTGCGGGTCTGGTCGGCGGTCCTGTCGCAGGCCGAGATCGAAGCCGAGTGGGCGTCGGCGACGATCGTTCGCACGTCCGGGGTGTGGGCGAACTGGCCCATGCTCACCAACATCCTCGACGTCTCCGGCAACGGCAGGCATCTCACCGCCGGAACCACCGCGCTCACCACCGAGGACGACCCGTCACTCAACACGAACGTCACCGGATCGGCTACCGCTGCGCTCGGCGGGCTCACGGCCACGGCATCCGGCACACGCACGGTACGAGCCACCGCGGCCGGGCAGTTCGGCGGACTCTCCGCCACGGCAACGTCACCGTCCCACATCACCGGATCGGCCACCAGCACGCTCGGCGGGCTCACCGCGACCGCGCACGGCCGCGTCCCCGGCGCCCCCGAACAGGGCTCCTGGTGGGGCCTGGTCGACATCCTCCGCGAAGGCGCACAACTGGCCCGGGAGGAACGCGAGCGGGACCCCGTGGCCTGCCTCGACTGCGGCGAACCACTCCGCTCCGGCCCCCGTGGCCAGCTCTACTGCCCGTTCGACGGCTCCATCTGGGGCGCCGGGAACCGCCGCGTCGGCCACGTCAGCGCCACCCACCACTGAACCTGAGAGGAGGACGAGAGATGACCCAGCAGCCGGTGTACGCAACCCGCGAGGACGTCCAGCGCGCCCTTGACACCAAGCCGACCGCCCGCAACGCGTCGCAGATCGACCGGGCCCTCCAGTCCGCCTCCCGCGACGTCGAGCACCTGTGCCACAGGCGCTTCTACCCCGAGCAGGGGATCCGCTACTTCGACTGGCCGGACTCCCAGTACCGGCCGTCGTGGCGGCTGTGGCTCGACGACAGCGAGCTGATCTCCCTCACCTCCATCACCAGCGGCGGCGTGACCATCCCCCTGGACGACGTGCTGCTGGAACCGAACCGCAGCGGCCCGCCTTACACCCGCGTCGAGATCAACATCGGCACGTCGGCTGCGTGGGGCGGCGGCAGCACTCACCAGCGGGACATCACCATCACCGGCCTCTGGGGCTACCGCAACGACGAAACCACCGTCGGTGCCCTGGCCGCCGCCGTCTCCTCGGCCACCGCCACTACGGTGACGGTCGACGGCCCCACCGCCGCGGCGGTCGGCGTCGGCTCCGTACTGCGGGTCGACGCGGAGCGGATCCTCGTCACCGGCCGCACCATGGCCGACACCGGGCAGAACCTCGGCGGCACGGGCCTGACCGCGCAGCAGAACAACGTGGCCATCACCGTGGCCGACGGCAGCGGCTTCGCGGTCGACGAGGTACTGCTCATCGAGTCCGAGCGCATGCTCATCGTGGACATCGCCGGCAACACCCTGACCGTGAAACGCGGATGGGACGGCTCGGTGCTCGCCGCGCACGCGGCCGGCGTCGACATCTACGCCTCCCGCACCCTCACCGTCACTCGGGGCGCGCTCGGCACCACCGCAGCCACCCACACCAACGGCTCAAGCGTCGTCCGCTGGGACGCGCCCGGGCTGGTCCGGGACCTCGTCATCGCCGAGGCGATCGGCAGGCTCACCTCCGAGACGTCCGGGTACACGCGCGCCCTCCGCGCTGGTGAGGGCTCCGGGGAACGGAACCGCGACAACGGCGCGCTCTCGGCGCTGCGGCAGGCCGTGTATGACGCGGTGGGCCGCAAGGCCCGGATGAGGAGCGTCTGACGTGGCCATCGACATCACCTTCCGCGGCCCTCTCTTCGACGGTCGTGCCGAACGCGCCATTCAGGATGCCTGCATCGATGCCCGCGACGACGTCGCCAGCTTCGCGCAGGAGCACGCGCTCGGCCTGATGCGCGCCGCGTTCCGGAACCCGACCGGCTACTACGAGTCCCGCGTCACCACCACCCGCGTGTCCTCCGAAGTCGCGCTCGTCCACGACCAAGGCGTCGTCTACGGGCCATGGCTGGAAGGCGTCGGCAGCCGCAACGCCCCCGTCACCCGCTTCCCCGGCTACTGGCACTGGCGCCGCACCAAGGGCGTTGTCGCCGCGCGCGGCCCGCAGATCGCCGAGGCCGCCGTCCGCCGGCACCTGCCCGAGATGGGGGGCTGACCATGGCTCTCGACATCGCAGGGATCCTCGACGCCGCGGTCTCGCACGCCTCCGCGTCCGGCTACTTCGACCAGGTCAACGGCCACGAGCCGCTCCACCCCGCTGTCTCCGGCGGCCTCACCGCTGGGGTGTGGGTGGACCGGGTCACCCCGGTCCGGTCGTCCGGCCTGGACTCGGTGACTGCACTCGTCGTCCTCAACGTCCGCCTGTACACGTCGGCGCAGCAGCTGCCGCTCGACGCGATCGACCCGAACATGGTCGCCGCCGTCGACGCCCTCTGCACCGCCTACACAGGCGACTTCACCCTCGGCGGCCTCATCCGCCAGGTCGACATCTTCGGCACCTACGGCCAGTCCCTGGACGTCCGCGCCGGCTACCTGCCCCAGGACGGGGCTCTGCAGCGGGTCATGACGATCTGGCTGCCCTGCATCGTCAACGATCTTTGGGAAGAGGTGGCATAGGTGGCCAAGACCTCAGGCCTCGGCGACAACCTGTACATCGCCGGGTACAACGCGTCGGGCGACATTCAGGCCCTCGGCAACATCGGCGGCGGCCCGGCCCTGCTCAACGTCACCGGCATCGACAAGAGCGCCTACGAGCGGATCGGCGGACTGCGGTCCGGCCAGTTCGAAATGACGACGTTCTTCAACTCGGTGGCCGTCACCGGCGCCACGCACGAGAAGCTGTCTGCACTGCCCCGCACGGACGTCATCATGACGTACTGCCGCGGCACCACCCTCGGCGACCCCGCGGCGTCCCTCGTCGGCAAGCAGGTCAACTACGACCCCACCAGAGGCGACGACGGCATGCTCACCTTCGCCGTCTCCGCCCAGTCCAACGGCTACGGCATCGAGTGGGGCCGGCAACTCACGGCCGGGCTGCGGACGGACACGGCGGCGACGAACGGCACGAGCATCGACACCGCAGCGGCGGCCTCGTTCGGCGGTCAGGCGTACCTGCACGTGACCGCGTTCACCGGCACCGACGTCACGATCAAAATCCAGGACAGCGCGGACAACAGCACGTTCACCGACGTCGCAGGCTTCGCGTTCACCCAGGTGACGGCTGCGCCCGCATCGGAGCGGATCGCGCTGGGGAACACGGCGACGCTGCGCCGCTACCTCCGCGCATCGACCGTCACCACCGGCGGGTTCAGCTCGGTGACCTTCTCCGTCAACGTGATCAAGAACGAGGTCGCCAATGTCCAGTTCTAACGTCGTCCACCTCAACCGGATCGCGCCACGCATGGACGCCGCCGCGTACAAGACCTACGCGGTCGTATCCCCGATCGGCAGCCACTTCCGACGCGGCACCTGCGCGGAAACCCACTGCCCGCACTACCTCAACGGCTGGCGAACCCGCATCGAGAACCTCACCCCCGACCTGCTGCACACCGCCACCCACTCGGGCCGGCAGTACACCGTGATGCAGGTCGCCGAGGGCGAGTCGTACCTCGTCTTCCCCGCCGGTCAGCCCTGCTTCCGCGCGGCCGAGCACCGGGTGCGGCTGGACCGGGAGCCGCTCTACATCGTCCGCGACGGCGACCACCGCGGGAACCCGCGGGGGACCCGGGCGCGGCAGCACCTCAACCCGGCGAACTGGGTCGAGGACTTCTCCGAGCACCAGCAGAAGCTGGCCGACGAAATCAAGAAGGGGTGATTGGCTATGGCCAAGGCTTCCGGGTTGGGGCAGAGCGTCCTCTCTGTGGACGACGCGTCGGGTACCGCCCGCGCGATCAAGAACGACATCACCAACTGGCAGATGAGCACCCCGCGCGGCGTGCAGGACATCACCGGCGTCGACAAGTCCGCGAACGAGCGGCTGCTGCTGCTCGCCGACGGCTCCGTCACGCTGAACGGCGTCTTCAACGCCGCCGCCAACCAGTCCCACGACGTGTTCAAGACCGTCCCCAGCACCTCCGTGCAGCGGACCGTCACGCAGACCGTCAACGGCGTCACCCTCGCCATGGAGATGATCGCCACCGACTACCAGCTCACCCGCTCCGACTCGGGCGAACTCACCTTCTCCGTCCCCCTGTCCCTCGCGGACGGTTCGGTACCGACCTGGGCGTAGCTCCAAGTTGCGTACTGAGTCTGCTAGTTGCTCGATAGACTATCCAAGTCATCAGCGCTGGGAGGCCAGGTCATGGGCGGAGCAACGTCCGGCAAGTTCACCGTCAAGTCATGTGGCAAGGCGCACGCCTGGTGCGCCGAATGCCGCCCCGCACAGGCAGCCGCACAGCGGAAGCCTCCGAAGCCGAGGAAGGAGCACGACAAGCCATGCAGGAACTGCGGACGCTGCGACGCGTGCCTCGGTCTCACGGCTCCGGAGGGCATGAAGATCTGCCGGGACTGCAAGGAGACGAAGCCGCTGACGGCTTTCGCTCGGCGCAACGACACGGGCGGCTACCGGAATCAGTGCATGCAGTGCCGAAACAAGGGCATGTCGGCTGGTCACTGCCAGCGGTGCGGGAAGTCCTTCACTCGACATTCGGCCGGTCGCACGCACTGTGCGGCATGCCGTCCGGCCCTCACCAAGCCGTGTGCCCGGTGCGGCAAGGAGTTCGTCGGTTCGATGGAGCAGCGCCGGTACTGCTCGCCGGAGTGCCGCGAGGCCACGCTGAGCGAGCGGCGGCAGAGGGCGTATCGAAGGCAACGCACGGCGGCGCTCCGAGCGTATGGCGGCGAGGTACCCGCTTGCGTCTGCTGCGGGGAGACGATCACCCAGTTCCTCGCCCTCGACCACATAAACGGCGGTGGCCATCAACACCACCGGGAGACCGGCGGCGGTGGCTTCTACACCTGGCTCAAGCGCCACAACTACCCGGCCGGGTTCCGGGTGCTCTGCCACAACTGCAACTTCGGCCGACAGATCAACGGCGGGATCTGCCCGCACCAGGAGAGATGAACATGGGCTACCGCAAGACGACCCGCCGTATCGAGGTGTCCCTCAAGGGCCACAAGACCTACGGCGACGACACCGACTACCCGCTCGCCTACGCGCGCGGCAAGAGCCTCGGCGAATACCTCGGCCTCATGGGCTACAGCGAGCCGGAGGAAGGCGACGAGCGCAGCGGCGTCGTCCGCCAGCTGGAGGAGTTCGCCGACGCCCTCATCTCCTGGAACCTGGAACGCGAGGACGGCACCCCGATCCCGTGCACGCGAGAGGCGCTGTTCACCGAGGTCGACAACGACCTCGCGCTCGCGCTGGCCACGGAGTGGATCGAGCGGCTCGGCGGCAAGGTGGACGACGCCGACCCTTTGCCGAGCAGCTCGCCCTCTGGCGAGCCGTCCCAGGTGGCGTCCATCCCGATGGAAGCACTGTCGGCCCCCCAGCCGAGTTCCAGCGTGCCCGCCTGATCTTGTCCCTCTGCGAGCGGTTCCACTGCCTACCTTCGGCGCTGCTCGCAGAGGACTCCGAACTGCTTCACCTGATCGAGATCGAACGACTCGGCACGCCCGAGCACACGGAGGGAGGGGACGGCCTTGGGTAACGACATCGAAATCCGCGTCAGGGTCGCGAACAACACCGCGGCCGGCCTCGCGGCCGTCAACCGCTCCCTCAACCAACTCCGCGACCAAGCCCGGGAAGCCGGCCGCGGCCTGGACGGGCTCGCAGCGCGCGCCACGGTTGCGTCGGTGGCGCTGCGGGAGCTGAAGGACAGCGCACAAGACGCGGCCCGCGCGCTCCGCTCGCTGAACACCGCGGCCCGGAACGCCGATGGCCGCCTCACCACCATGTCGGACCGGTCCCGCACGCTGCGCCGGGACACGGACGAACTCGACGGCAGCATGCGCCGCCTCACCACCACCATGGGCGACCTCCGCGGCGGCAACGGCAACCTCCGCGTCAGCCTCAACGACAGCGGGCGCGGCCTGGACAACCTCCGCAAAGCCGCACTCCTGCTGTCCCCGGCGCTCATTCCGATCGCTGCGGCTGCGGTGCCCATCGCCGCGAACCTGACGGCGGCCGGCGCTGCCGTGGGCGCGTTCGGGCTGGCGATCGCGGGGCAGCTCGGCGCGGTCAAGGACGCCTCCGACGCCCAGAAGAAGTACGACGACGCGGTCAAAAAGCACGGCCCCGCGTCGAAGCAGGCAGCCGAGGCTGAGGCCCTGTACCTGGAGCAGGTCCAGAGCATGGACCCGGCCACCCGCAAGGCCGCCGCCGCACTCACCGTCCTCAAGGACCAGTACAAGGACTGGTCCAAGAGCCTCGCTGGCGACACGATGCCTGTCTTCACCAAGGGCCTCGCCGTCGCAGGCGCGCTACTGCCGAAGCTGACCCCCGCGGTGAAGGGAGCGTCGACCGAACTGGATCGGTTCATGACGATCCTCGGCGGCGGCATCCAGTCCGGCGGCTTCGCGAAGTTCATGGACAGCTTCAGCCAGTTCGCAACGGGCGCCTTGTCGAAGGCGAATGACGCGCTCGTCCACTTCATGCGGACCATGTCCGGGGGCGCCGGCTCGTCACAGTTGTCCGAGTTCATGGACTACGTCCGCAAGGCCGGTCCGCAGGTCGGTGAGACGCTGGGCAACCTCTCCCGGGCGCTGGTGCACCTGGTGACGGCAGCGTCTGACACGGGCCTGTCCGTCCTGACGCTGGTGAACGCGCTTGCCAAGTTGGTCAACGCGATCCCGACCGGTGTGTTGTCGAACGTGATCCAGTTGTACGCCGGGTTCAAGCTGCTCCAGGTCGGTATGGCCGGTGTTTCTGGTCTGGCGTCGTCGGCGGCGGTCGGGCGGCTGCGGGCGTACTTCCAGGTGATGGGTCGGGCTGGCGTCGGGACGACGCTGCGGGCTACTGCGGCCAGCCTGACGACGATGCAGAAGCTGGGTGGCGTCGCGGGTGTCCTGGGCGCGGTCGCGCTTGGCATCAACGCGTTGGCGGAGAAGGCGCGCGGGGCGCCCCCGGACGTCGACAAGCTCGTTACGTCGCTGAAGGGCCTGGCCGACACGGGGAAGTTCTCTGGCGAGTTGGCGAAGACGTTCGGCTCGATGGACGGCTTCGTCGCCAAGGTCGGCCAGATACGCGCCGAATCCGAGTCGCTGAAGAAGGTCAAGTTCCTGGGGGACTTCGGCGGGCTGGGTGCTTTCACTGACACCGCCGTGTCCAAGGTCGATGACCTGCTGAACGGGACGAAGAGCCTCGGCGCGGTCAAGGACGACCTGAAGTCGTTCGATAAGGCGTTCGCGCAGCTTGCCTCGGGTGGGCACGCGAAGGAGGCGGCGAAGCAATTCAAGCTGTTTGAGGACGCCCTCAAGAAGGCCGGGTACTCCCAGAAGGACATCAACAAGCTCTTCCCCGAGTACAAGTCGGCCGTCGCGGACGCTAAATACGAGCAGGAGTTGGCCGCCCAGTCGATGGGCCTGTTCGGCGATGCGGCGCAGAAGGCGTCGGCGAAGCTCAACGAGCAGAAGGCGTCGGCGGACGGGCTGCGGGGCGCGATCCAGGCGTTGAACGACGCCCAGCGCGCCGGGCTCGGCGGCATGATCGGGTTCGAAGCGGCCATCGACAACGCCGCGAAGGCCGCGAAGGACAACGCAGGCGCCCTGACGATGACGCACGGCGTGCTCGATCTGAACTCGGAGAAGGCCCGGAACGCGGCCAGCGCGCTCCAGGATCTCGCGGACAAGACGGACGCTGCCGCGTCGAGCGCGCGGGAGTCGGGGTCGTCGTGGGAGACGGTCAACGGGATCTACTCCCGTGGCCGCTCGCAACTGATCAAGTCGGCTGAGGCGATGGGTCTGACCAGGGACCAGGCCAGGCAGCTCGCGGATCAGATTCTGAAGATCCCGAACAAGACCGCGCGCGTCAAGATGAACACCGAGGACGCGAAGGCCGGACTGGACGCGTTCAACGCCGCGGTCAGGAAGACCCCGGGCGCCAAGAGCGTGACGCTGAAGACGCTCAGCAAGAGCGCCGAGGAGGTACTGGAGTCCTTCGGGTACAAGGTCAAGCGCCTCCCCAACGGCAGCGTCAGGGTGACCGCGGCGACCGGCAGCGCGCTCGCTGGGATCCGGAACGTCGCGGGTGCGATTGCCGCGCTGCACTCCAAGAGCGTCACGATCACGACGAATCGCGTCACCAAGTTCACCAGCGTGCAGAACGGCGTGACGGTCGCCAAGCGGGACTACGCGAGCGGCGGCCTCGTCAAGGGCTACGCCGACGGCGGCGACGTCCAGGCGTTCCCCGACGGCGGATACGTCCAGGGCCCCGGCTCCGGCACCAGCGACAGCATCCTCGCGTTCATGGGCTCGGGCGCGGTCGCCGCGGTCTCGAACACCGAGTACGTCGTCAAGGCCGCCGCGGTCCGAAAGTACGGCGTCAAGATGCTCGACGCCCTCAACGAGGGCCGCCTCCAGGTCGCAGGGTTCGCCAAGGGCGGCCACCTCAGCAAGGCTCAGCAGAGGGCGCGTGCGCAGGCTCAGGCGGAGGCACAGGCCCGTAGCGACGCGCGCGGGGACCTGACCATCAGCCACTTCGGGTACATGGCGGGCTACCGCCGCTCGGAGATCGGCAACGCCCTCGGCAAGCCCGACAGCCTCGGCAGCCTGGTGTCGGCGCTGAACCAGTGGCGCAACATCATCATGAAGGCCACCCACGGCAACACCGAGTCCCGGCTGCTCAAGCAGCTCGACTCGGCCGGCCGGTCGCTGCTGAAGTGGGAGAAGCAGCTCACCAGCGTCACGAAGTCGCTGGAAGGCGCCAAGTCCAAGCTCAGCGACCTGAAAAACGCGTCCGCACAGCTCGCCGCCTCGGTGAAGGGCAACCTGCTCTCCTCCACGAACATCACCCGCGGCGCGTCCGGCGACAGCACGGTGACGCTGGGCTCGATCCAGTCCGGGATGCGCACCAGCAAGGACAAGGTCACCGCGTTCGCCAGCGCACTCAAGCAGCTCCGCGCGAAGGGGTTCTCAAAGTCCATCATTCAGCAGGTCGCCGAGGCCGGCATCGACGGCGGCGGCCTGGAGACCGCAGGCGCCCTGCTCCAGGCGTCGGCGTCCGAGGTCAAGACGATCAACGACACGCAGGCGCAGATCGAATCAGCCGCCAGCAGCGCAGGCAAGACGACCGCCGACGCCGTGTACGACAAGGCGATCAAGCAGCAGGAGCGGTACGTCAAGAGCCTGGAAGGCCAGCAGAAGAAGCTCACCCAGTCCATGGACAAGCTCAGCCAAACCATGGAGAAGGCCATCGAGAAGGCGTTCGGGAAGAAGGCCGCGGGCGGCATCGTCGGCGCCGCAGCCTCCGGCGGCCTCCGCTCCGGCCTCACCCTCGTCGGCGAACACGGCCCCGAACTCGCCGACCTGCCCATGGGATCCCGCGTCTGGTCCAACCCCGACACCCGCCGCAAGCTCGCCGCCGGCCAGGCGCCGTGGGCGTCCATGCTCACCGCACCCCGCCGCCCTGCCGCCGCGGCTGTGGGCGCGGCACCGGCGACCGGCGACGGACAGCCGATCGTCATCCAGCTCCGCATCGGCGAGCGGGAGTTCGGCGAGCTGTGGGTGGAGACCGGCCGGAAGGCCGTTAAGACGCGCGGCTCCATCGAAGCGACACTCCGGCCACCGCGCGGTCGGTAAGAGAGGAACGAAAGTGCACCGCTACAAAGTGTGGAACTCTGCGATGCCGACGACGTCGGCCATCGCGAAGGTGGCCACGGGCACGAGCATCAAGACGATGCTCCAGCTCGCCACGCCCAGCACGAGGCAGATACAGCTCATCTCGTGGGGCTACTCGTTCGATGCGGGCCCCTCGTCGGCGGGCGTGGTCGAGCTGATCCAGACCGACGTCGCCGCCACCGTCACCCAGCACGTCGCATCCGGAGTGCAGCCGCTCGACCCCAACGCGCCCGCGTCGCTGCTTACCTTGGGCACTACCGCGACCGGCTACACCGCCACCGCAGAGGGCACCACCACCGCATCCCGCGTCCTCGACGCGGTCGAGGTCGCCCCGTCCAGCAGCTCGGCGCCGTCCGTCTGCTACTCGTACCAGTGGATGCCCGACGAACGCCCGATAATCGCCGTCAGTAAGTTCCTCCGAGTCCGGGCGACCATGGGCAGCAGCGTGAACATGCTGGCCTGGGTCTGCTTTGACGAGTAGGTAGCCCGTGCCGGGAAACATCGCAGCGCAGGTGATGGCCTGGCAGCGCCGTATGGGCGGCATTGCAGGCCCGCTCGCCGCCGCACCCAGCGGATCCGGGGACGCCGACAACGGCACCCCCGTCCAGGTCGAAATGCTCGTCTCCGGCACGTGGGTGGACATCACCAGCTACACGCTGGTCCGCGACGACAGCGGCCAGATCGCCATCACCAGCGGCATCCGAGACGAAGGCTCCCAGACTGAAGCTGGCACCTGCTCGCTGGAGTTGGACAACAGGGACGGGCGGTTCTCTCCCCGGAACCCATCCGGCCCGTACTACGGGATCATCGGGCGGAATACGCCGGTGCGCGTGTCCGTGCCGGACGGCATGGGCGGAAAGAGCTACCGCATCTGGGGCGAGGCCTCGGAGTGGGTACCGAACTGGGACACGAGTGGCACCGACGTGTGGACGGACCTGTCTGCCAGCGGCATCCTGCGCCGCCTCGCTCAGGCCCCTACCCCGGAGCGGAGCCCCATCTACGAGGCCATCGCCAACCCGCCGCTCAGCGGTCTCGTCGCGTACTGGCCGTGCGAGGACACTTCAGGCGCGACGTCCGTCGCGGCAGCCCTCCCCGCCGGCGGCAGCCCCATGAAGTTCACCGGCAGCCCGACCCTGGCCGCCTACACCGGGTTCGTCGCATCCGATCCGCTACCGACCTTCACCGGAGCTTCCCTGACGGGTGGCGTCTTCAAGTACGGCATCACCACCGTCACCCAGTACCAGATGCGGTTCTTCCTCGCCGTCCCGACCGCCGGGCTGTCCAACGGCGACATCATCGCCCGCGTCCGTGTCACGCCGGCCGTGGTCGGCGACGTGCAGTACTTCGACATCGAGTACAACGACCCGCCGGGTGGCGTGGGTTCGTTCGGTGGGCCGGGCACCATTTCGGTTCTGCCGTACAACAGCGAGGAATCTCTCCTCGGCTACAGCGGCATCGAATCCATCACCATGGACGTGCGCAGCAGGCTGCTCCGCGTGTCCCTGGAGGTCGCGAACAACGGCACCGCCCTGTCGGTGACGCTCCGCACCCTGGACATCAACACCGGCGCTACGGACGCCACCACCATCGGGCTGACCAGCACCAACGTCACCCAGGTCGAATCGATCGCGCTCGCCCCGTCCACGCTGGCCCAGACGGTTGGTGCCACCGGTATGGCGGCCGGGCACGTCACGCTCCAGACCACGATCACCCCGATCAGCGACCTCGGCACCGCGGTGCAGCCCACCGGTGAAACGGCGGGCCGGCGGATCCAGCGGCTGTGCGACGAGGAGGGCATCGCCTTCACCTGGATCGGGGATCTTGACGACACCGTCACGATGGGCCCGCCGGGGAAGGCCAATACGCTCACCCGGATCCAGGAGTGTGTCCTCGCGGACGGCGGCATGCTGTACGAGAACCCAGGAGCGTTGGGTCTCGGCTACCGGACCCGCGCGAGCCTGTACAACCAGGACCCGACGCTCACCCTGGACTACACGGCCGGGCAGCTCGCACAGATTCCGGTGCCGGTCGAAGACGACCGCTACGTGCAGAACAAGGTCACGGTCACCTGCAACGGGGTCTCGGCGACGTACGAGGAGACCAGCGGTGCTCTGGGGACCGCGCTCCCACCGGCCGGGGTAGGCACCTACGGGCAGGATGTGACGCTGAATCTGGCGTCCTCGGACTCCGAGACGCTCCTGAACCAGGCGGCGTGGCGGGTGCACCTCGGCACGGTGGACGAAGCCAGATTCCCGCAGATCAGCGTCAACCTCGCGCACCCATCGATCAGCCCGGACATGCGCCGGGCGATCCTCGGCATGCGGATCGGCGACCGTATCCAGATCACCAACCCGCCGGCCTGGCTGCCGCCCGACACGATCGACCAGCTCGTCCTCGGCACCTCAGAGACGATCACCCACTTCGAGCACCGGCTGACGTTCAACTGCCAACCCGCCTCGCCATACTCAACGATCGGCTACACGGACAGCAGCACCGCGCGCGTCGACACCGACGGCTCAGCACTGCTCTCCGCAGCGTCCTCGTCAGCAACATCACTGGTGGTGGCACCGACCACGACTCCGCCCGTGCTGTGGACCACCGACTCTGCGGAGTTCCCGTTCGACATCCGGGTGGGTGGGGAGGTCATGCGCGTCACCGGCGTGACCTCGTGGCTGTCGGACACATTCACGCGCACAGTCTCCAACGGCTGGGGCAGCGCGGACACGGGGCAGGCGTGGACGGTGGCCGGCGGCGCCACCAGCGACTTCGCAGTATCCAGCGGCGCGGGTACGCACACGCTGACCTCGCTGAACGTGGCCCACCTCTCGCTCACGGACACGAGCATCACGGACTTCGACTTGTACTGCGACGTCGCCGTCTCCGCGACCGCGACCGGGGGCTCGATCTGGGCGGGACCGCTGGGCCGCTACCAGGACTCGGAGAACTACTACCAGGCCAGGTTGGAGTTCGACACCAGCTCGACGCTGCGGCTGGAGATCCGGAAACGCGTCGACTCCGTCGAGGGCGTCATCGGCGTCACCTACGTGATGTCGGCTGCCTACACCGCCGGCGTCTTCTACCGCGTCCGCTTCCAGGCGCAAGGCGCCTCGTTGAAGGCCAAGGTGTGGCGGCCGTCGAACCCGGAGCCCGACTGGCAGGTCACAGGAACTGACGGGGCGTTCTCCACCACCACCTCGTTCGGGGCCCGGTCGATCCTCTCCTCCGCGAACACCAACCCGAGTCCCGTCGTCTCGTTCGAGAACTACCAGGTGGCTTCGCCGCAGACCTTCACGGTGACCCGCAGCATCAACGGCGTCGTGAAAGCACAGACCGCCGGCACCGACGTCCGTCTCGCCTACCCCGCGATCATCGCTCTCTAGGAGTCCTGCATGTCCACCTATCCGCCGATCCGCGCGGGGCAGCGCATCACCTCCACCCTGCTGACGTCCATGCTGCCACTGGAGGCGTACAAGCCTTCGGACACGACACGGCTGGCCACGACGACGGTGGCTGACGATCCGGATCTCACGCTGACGCTGGAGGCCAACGCCATCTACTACGTCGAGATCTTCATTCACTACGCGTCGCCGAGCACCGAGCTTCTCAAGACGCAGTGGACGGTGCCCAGCGGCGCGTCTGGTCTGCGGTCGGCGTGGGGTGTGGCGTCGTCGGTGGTCGCGGCCGACCCGGCTGGTGACGGTCGGTGGGGTGTGCACGCCTTCACGACGGACGTCATCTATGGCACGCGGACGTCAGGGACGAACCAGTCTCAGGCGGTCGAAACCGGGAACGTCGCCACGACGAGCGCGGGCGTGATCGCGCTGAAGTGGGCGCAGAACACGTCGGGTGCGACGGGCACAAAGGTCGCGGCCGGGTCGTACATGCGCGTCAAGAGGATCTTCTAGCAAGGGGGTGGGGCATGCAGGACTATCCGATGTACACGGTGCAGGCCGACGGCGCGAACGAGCGCGGGCTGACCATCCAGTTCCGCGTGGAGCTGGGCGCGGGCGGCGGCTTGCCGGGGCTGGCGTCGGCGGAGGCGGTAGCGCAAACGCTGATGGATGCGGCGGCAGCTGGTGGCGCAACTGCCGTGTCGGCGACACGGACCGACCTGTCCGGCTCAGCGATCCCCAGAACCTAGGAGGACAACATGGCCACTGGCCCTCAGAAGTACCCAGGCGCGTTGCTGTCGTCCTGGTGGCAGACGAAGTGGGGCGGCGACCTCATGGAGGTCAACGTCGCCGTCCTGCACACCACGGAAGGGATCGGGCTGCCGGACTACGACGGCGGTTCGATGGCCCCGAACCTCACCGCCGTCGCAGACATGAAGGCGCAGCGGCTGCGCTGGTACCAGCACTTCGACATCGACCGGTCCAGCCGCGCGCTCCGCAACCTCGCTGGTGGCGTGCAGACCAACACCCTGAACGTGGTCCAGGCGGAGTTCGACGGCACGTGCGACTACTCCAAGCGCGAACGCTGGGGCAGCAAGATCGCAGGCAAGGACTACATCTACTGGGGCAACCCCCCGGACTGGGCCCTGCGGGACATGGCCGACTACCTCCGCTGGCTGAACACCAACCACGGCGTGCCCCTGGTCGGCCCAGAGATGTGGCTGACCTACGGCCCGGACTCCCGCCGGCCCGGCGTCACGCCGGCTTCGTACGGGGCGTCCCCGGCCCGGATGTCGTTCGCGGCCTGGGAGGCGTTCAAGGGCGTGTGCGGGCACCAGCACGTGCCGGAGAACGACCACGGCGACCCGGGCAGCCTGCCGTTCGCCAAGCTCATCGCCCTGGCCAAGGGCACCAACCAACCGTCCGAGGAGGACCCCATGCCCACCCCCAACGAGGTCGCCAAGGCGGTGCTGACCCTCGACGGCGTCATCGCGGTGCCGGGCGCTCCGGCGACGAACCCGACGTGGACGCTGTCGAGTTCCGTCACCGAGATCCTGAAGCGCATCGACCAGGTGAAGACGACGGAGGCCGCACAGACGGCGGCGATCACGAAGCTCGCGAGCCTGGTCGGCTCGGGCGTGGACACGGCCACCGTGGTGGCGGCCGTGGAGAAGGCCATCGCGGACGCGGTGGTGAAGGTGTCGGTCGACGTGACCGGCCCGAAGGGAGTCTGACCATGGCCGAGCGACACCCCGGCACCACCCACCTGTTGCGGTACTTCGAGTACGCGCATCTCCCCGAGCACCTCCGGACCGTGAGCAAGCCGTGCAGTGACATCGCGCAGCAGATGGCCGACTCGCTGCCGAACGGCCCGGAGCTCACGGCTGGTCTGCGGAAGCTGCTGGAGGCCAAGGACTGCTTCGTTCGGGCAGCCCTCGACATCAACAAGAAGGAGAGCTGATCATGGCGAAGGAATCCACGAAGACGACCGTGCGCACGATCCTTCAGACCCTGGTGGGCGTGGCTGTCGCCCTGCCGGGGATCGTCGCGGCGTCCGGGGTGCCCGCCTCGCTGCCGTGGGTAGCCGGGGCTCTCGCGGTCGCGGCGGGTGTCGCGCGGGTGATGGCGCTCCCCAGCGTGCAGGGCCTGCTGCCGGGCTGGCTGCGGACGGGTGATGGTGCGGGGGCTCGCGAGTGACGACTCCGGAGGTGTCTGTGGCGCTGGAGCTGGAGCGGCTGAGGGGGACCTGCGAGACCGGGTTCACTCGGGTGGATGGGCAGCTCGCTCTCCTGGTTCAGCGTGGCGATCAGACGGACAAGGACATCGCCGAGTTGAAGGCGGAGGTGGAGTCGCTGAAGCGTGCTCGCTGGCCTCTACCCTCGCTCGCGGCCGTGGTGTCAGTGGGCGCGCTGGCGCTCACGGTGTGGCAGGCGGCGGGCCGGTGAACGCGGGGGATGTGGTGTGGGGCGGCCTGATCCTGGCTGGGGCGGCGTTCGAGACGTACGCCCTACGGAACGCCCGCGCGGGGGACACCCTGTCGGAGTCGACCCGCCGCTGGTTCCGCGTCCACACGAAGGCTGGCGCGGTCTGCTTCGCCGTGGCGTGGACCGGGTTCGGCGTCTGGTATCTCGACCACATCCTCCGCTGACTGCGCGGTGAGGGCCCCGTCCGCAGCAACGCGGGCGGGGCCCTCTGCTGTACGCCAAGTCATTTGACCACGTCGGCTATCCTGGTTATGTGACTCGAACTCCTTTCGAAGCGACGCCTCTTGGTGATGGTGTACGCGTCTCGGGCTTCATCGAGCGTGACGCCAACGGCGCACCCGTCATCACCACTCTCACCGTGTCCTGCACGACAGAGCACAACATGGGCAAGCTCGTCCGTCGCCTGCGCCTGGGCGAGCTGGTCCAGCAGGCCGCAACACAGGCACCTGACGACGCTGTACATTCAACCCCGCAAGGGCCCCAGCACGGCGGCCGTCGACCGCTGGACGACGACTTGCTGCGGCGCGTCGCGGAGGCGTATCTACGGGAGACCGCACCTGGCCAGCCCACCGGGGCCATGGCCCGGCTCGCTGCCGAGTTCGAACGCCCCGAAGAGACCGTGCGCTCATGGCTCGCCCGCGCCCGTGCACGTGGCTGGCTCGGGCCCAGCAGGAAAGGCAGGCGTGGCGCCGAACCTGGTCCGCGCCTTCTGGACGCGCTCTACGACGTGAAGCCGGGACGCTTCATCCACAGGACGGAGGGGCCCACCGCATGAGCGGCGAGAAGAAGAACCCGTTGGGGCCGACAGGCGAACACCTCCGCCGCCGGATCGCCCAGCTTCGTGAACTCCGGGGGATGACAAAGAAGCAGTTGTCGGATCGCGTCGGGGAACTCGGGCGCCCGATCCCGCCGCTGGGGATCTCTCGGGTAGAGGCAGGCACTCGGCGGGTAGACACTGACGACCTTGTCGCTCTTGCGTCTGCCCTCCAGGTCAGCGTGCCTCAGCTGCTTGGGCCGTCGACTGACTGCGGAACCTGCCAGGGAGCCCCGCCGCCCGGCTTCGCCTGCAAGGAGTGCGGTGCCGGGGAAGAGGTGAGCGCGTGATCGGCTCTGTAGGCCAGCGGGTGGCGGGGAACGTTCGCCGGTTGCGCGCTGCGCGAGGGCTCAGTCTCCGAGAGCTGGCCGCCCGACTGGCTTCGGCCGGGCACTCGCTGAGCGCGGACGCCATCAACAAGATCGAGAACGGGCGGGAGGCAGGCGACGAACGACAGGTCCGCCGCGTAGACGTGGACGACCTGCACGCCCTCGCCGCCGCCCTGAACGTCCGCCCCGAGCAACTGTGGGCCGGGCCTGCCGACTGCCTCACCTGCCACGGCAAGCCACCCACCGGATTCATCTGCGCCACCTGCGGCACGGGCCCTGGCAGCGCTGGCTAGCTCACGCCGCCGCCGTGACGTCCCCGCGCTCGACCCGCGCCAGCTCGGCGCACAGCCGCTCGTACTCCGCCCGCTGCTCCCGCGACAACGGCACCGCCGGATGCGACCACAGAGCGCGGATCGCCGCATTCAGCTCGGCAGCAGACCGCACAGAACCAGGGACGGCAGCTTCGGGGGACATGATCCAAGCCTACGGGCCCGCACCCACAAGGCACAGACGCACCAGAACCCGCACAGCAGAAAGGCCCCGCCCCTACCCTGTTCAGTGACGAGCTGCACAGAGAAGGGGCGAGACCGTGCCATCCGATGCTACCCCCGACCCGTACGCCAACCCGCTCGCATTCGGACAACGGATGCAGATCCTGCGCCAACGCCGCGGCATGAGCCGGCCCGTCCTCGCCGGCCTGCTCGGCAAGAGCCCGTCGTGGGTGAAGCAGGTGGAGACCGGCGTGATGCAACCCCCGAAGCTGCCCATGATCCTCCGCATCGCCGAGCTGCTCCGCGTCCGCGACCTCGCCGACCTCACCGGTGACCAGTCCATGAGCGTCGACCTCTTCACCGGCCCCGGCCACCCGAAGCTCGCCGCAGTGAAGGCCGCGGTGGACGCCTTCCCGCTGACCGGCGACCGCGAGGCACCCCCCACCCTGCACCTGCGGCACCGACTCGACGCCGCATGGGCTGCCCGGCATGAGGCGCCGAACCACCGCGCGGTGGTGGGCTCCCTGCTGCCGGATCTGATCCGGGACGCGCAGCTCGCCGTCCGGCAGGCCGACACCGCGGCCGACCGGCGCGCGGCGCAGGCGGTGCTCTCCGAGGTGTACTCGCTGTCGCAGTTCTTCGTGGCCTACCAGCCCGACGCCGCACTGCTCTGGCGGGTCGCCGAGCGCGGCATGGTCGCCGCCCAGGACTCGGAGGACCCCCACGCGGTAGGCGTCGCCGCCTGGCTCACCGCTCAAGCCCACCGCGACTCGGGTCCCGCGCACTTCGACGCCGCCGACACCGTCACCCTCGAAGCCCTCCGCTACCTCGAACCCCACCTCCCCGACGCAGACGACCGCGTCCTTGCCGTGGCCGGCGCGCTCCAATTCGAGGCCGGGTACACGGCCGCGCGCCGCGGAGAAACGGGCGCAGCATGGGGGTGGTGGGACAAGGCGGAGAAGACCTCGAAGAAGCTGCCCGTCGACTACTACCACCCCGTCACCAGCTTCTCCCGGGCCATCATGGGCGCCCACGCCGTCACCGTGGCGGTCGAGCTGCACCAGGGCCACGAGTCCGTGAAGCAGGCCGCCCGCGCGGACAAGCACGTCATCAAGTCCCGGCCGCGCCGGGCCCGGCACCGCATCGAGGAGGCCCGCGCCTACCAGCTCGACGGACAGCCGGACACCGCGCTCGCCACGCTGGACAAGGCGTGGGAGTCGGCGCCGGAGACGATCCAGTACAACGGCTACGCGCGCAGGATCGTGCTGGAAGAGACGGAAGCCAAGCAGCCTGAGCGCCGGCAGCGGGCGTCTGAGCTGGCAGTGAAGCTGGGCATGTTGGCCGCGTGAGCATGGGGCAGGATTCCTGCCCCTCCGTCAGGTACCAGGCCTCTACGGTCAGTTGCGTGAGACGACACGTGCTGATCGTGGAGGCCTGACGTATGCCCAGCGACACCGTGAGCGCATCCGACAACGCGCTCACCCTGCTTCCGCTCCCGGAATTCAACAGCCTCTCGCAGGCACAGGTCCGCGGTGCGACCTGCGTATGGGACGGAGTCCCCCTGACCGCGGAGACGGCTGTCGACCTGGGCGAGCGCCGCGTCAGGCGGATCACCGAGCGTGTCAGCTGGTTCCCGCGCGCCTGCCGCCCGTGCGCACTGAAGCAGGCGATGGACGCCCTGCTGGAGCACGGCCAGTCCTGCGAGCAGTGCGTCGACGACAGCAGCCTCTGCCCGGTCGGGCTCACGCTGACCCGCGCGATCCGCGAAGCACGCCGCTGAGGCTCACAAACTCCGGCGCTTGAGGTGAGCGCCGGTCGGCCACCCGTCAGGGCCTGCCCGGGTGGCCACGGGTCCGCCGCCGGGCCTCCCCTGGACCGGCGGCGGACCCGGCAGTAACCAGTACCGGTGAGTGGTCGTTGGCGATGTGCCACCCATATGGCCCCATCGAAGGAGATGTGCCGCATGGCCGCCATCTGTCCCAACTGCCACTTGCCGGAAATGATCGCGTACGTCCTCAACGACGATGGACTGCACCCCTTCCCGTGTATGGAGTGCAACGCGGGCACGTTCCGCTCCACTCCGCACGGCCACCTCACTGGAGCAGCCGCCTGCGCCACCGACGGCTGCCAGGGCTCTGTACGCGATGAGTACCAGTACGACGTCAAGGGGCGCCTGACCAAGCTCACCCGGGTCAGGTGCCAGTTCTGTGGAACGGACACAACAGGAGTGATCAAGGATGCCGGAAGTGCGTCAGAACGTGCCGTGCCCGACCCCCGGTTGCCAGGGGTCGAGGGCCGATGTGTACCTCACGGATGATCAGGGCAACATCATCGCCCGCACTGGCAGTGAACCGTGCAGCGTGTGCGGGAGCTGACTACCGGACGAGGTCGGCGAGAGGCATCCCGAGGACATCGGCGACGAGCAGCAGGTCGGTGAGGTTCGGGGGTGTGGTCCCGGCTTCCCATCGGTGGATGGTCTTGTGGTCGCGGCCGACGTGTTCCCCGAGCTGTAACTGGGAGAGGCCGGCTGCCTTGCGGGCGACGCGGATTCGTTCCCCGATCTGTTGTCGGCGGCGTGGTACCCAGTCGGGGATGGGGTCGAGCATCCGCGCATACTGGAATGATCTTGCCGGGAAGTCTTTACCACCTGTGGTAAATCTCGCCCCAGGGGGTACGTCAGAGATATACGTAGAACAGCGTGTAGCGGGAAGCTGTCTGACTGTGCTGGGATAGGCATATGCCAGCTCGCACAAACGTTCGAACTGGCGTGACTAGTCACGCCGCACGCCACCCCCCTCGCGAACCCGGCACGGGATGACCGTCGCCGGACGGGCCGTCCGTCCGTCGTGAGCACCCCCTCGACGACGGGCGGACGGAACCCGACCGGATCAGACTGACTCATGTTCAAACTCGCCCGATCGAGTGACGCACCTGCCCGTGACATGTGCACGGTGCACGCGTTACACAGAGTGGGCCAGGGTGGGGGCGCGTCCCGCCTCCCCGGGTGGCCGGCCCCCACCCTGGTTCCATAAGGATGGCCCTCGGCGCAGCAGACGCCGAGGGCCATCCGGCTCTCGATCCGTTTCCCATGGGAAACGGATGGGGGAAAGATCTTGAGAACCAGGGTCAACTCCGGTCAACTGCGGTCAACCCAGGTCAAGCGCTCTGGGGGTTATCGCAGGACACGTCCCTGACCAGGACGGACGGCAAGGACATGGATGATGCCTGAGATCTCCATGGCCGACCCTCCTTGACGGTCTTGTTGACGATCCCCGTTGATGTGGCATCTGCCCGCTGTAAGCGGAGCCACTCCGTCCCTGTCGCCCCCGGGCGCCTCTGTTCACCGGCCCTTCATGCCATGTACCTTTCAACCGTTCGACGCGTGTAGAACCCTCAAGCGGGCTCTACGCGCGCAGACTTGGCGCCCCCACCGCCCTCTTCCCCACCCCTTCACGGAGGTTCGACGGATGCCCGGATCCGCGAGATCCCGCCGCAGATTCACCACCGCCCTGGCCGGCCTGGGCCTGTTGGTCACCGGAGCCGCCGTCCAGATCGGCACCGGCAGCCCCGCCCACGCGGCGACCACGCACCGCGTCCTGTTCGACAACGCCCACGCAGAGACGGCCGGCAACGCCGACTGGATCATCTCCACCAGCCAGCCCGACCCGCTGGGCCAGGACTCCACCCCGTCCGCCGAGACGGACTGGACCGGCGCCCTGTCCTCCTGGGGCGTGGCGCTGCAGAAGACCGGCAACTACAGCCTGAAGACCCTGCCCTCGGGCTCCAGCCTCGCCTACGGCGGCACGTCCGCGACCGACCTGTCGAACTTCGACACGCTGGTCCTGCCGGAACCCAACACGCTGTTCACCAGCGCCGAGAAGACTGCGATCATGACCTTCGTCAAGAACGGCGGCGGGCTGTTCATGATCTCCGACCACACCGGCGCGGACCGCAACAACGACGGCTACGACGCGGTCGAGATCTTCAACGACCTGATGACGAACAACAGCGTCGACTCCACCGACCCGTTCGGCTTCTCCGTCGACTCCCTGAGCATCAGCTCCGACCATCCGGCCGCGATCAGCGACAGCACCGACCCCGTGCTGCACGGCTCCTTCGGCACGGTCAGCAAGAGCCTGATCGCCAGCGGTACGACCGCCACCCTCAAGCCCGCCGACAACGCGGCCGTCAAGGGCCTGCTCTACCGCACCGGTTACTCCGGCAACACCGGCGCCTTCTTCGCCACCAGCACCTTCGGCAGCGGCCGGGTGGCGTTCTGGGGCGACAGCTCACCCATCGACGACGGCACCGGCCAGTCCGGCAACACCCTCTACGACGGCTGGAACGACTCCAGCGCCACCAACGCGGCCCTCGCCCTCAACGCCACCGAGTGGCTGTCCGGCGCGGGCGGCGGCAGCGGCGGCGGGGGCGGAGGCGGCACCTGCACCGCGGGTCAGCTGCTGGCCAACCCCGGCTTCGAGTCCGGCGCCACCTCCTGGACCGCCTCCAGCGGTGTGATCACCAACGACACCGGAGAGGCCGCCCGCACCGGCTCCTACAAGGCCTGGCTGAACGGGTACGGCTCGGCCCACACCGACACCCTCGCCCAGTCGGTGACCCTCCCCGCCGGCTGCACGAGCGCCACCCTGAGCTTCTACCTCCACGTCGACACCGCCGAGACGACCACCTCGACGGCCTACGACACCCTCAAGGCGCAGGTGCTGGGCAGCAACGGCACGGTGCTGTCCACCCTCGCGACCTACTCGAACCTGAACGCGGCGAGCGGTTACACCCAGCGCAGCTTCAACCTCGCGAGCTACGCGGGCCAGACGGTGACGATCAAGTTCACCGGCACCGAGGGCTCCACGCTCCAGACGTCGTTCGTCCTCGACGACACCGCGCTCACCGTCGGCTGAGCCCGGACAGGGGGTGGGCCGAGCGGCCCACCCCCTGCGGCGTCAGGCCGCCGGCACCGTCCGCTCCGGCGTGTTCCACCCCGAGACCCGCACACCCGGTGCCGAGCCGTGCAGGGCGGCCGTCCGGTAGGTGGCGGTCAGCGTCACCGACTCGCCCGGCCACAGGCTCACCTCGTTGTCCGACCAGCGCACCGGCAGCACGGGCCTGCCCCGCTCGTCCACGAGGTGCACGTCCGTCAGCAGCGCCGGCGTCTTCCCGCTCCCGCTGTGGCGCAGGGTCACCGTCGTGGTCGACCTGCCGTCCGACGAACGCGTGGTCGCCGTCGCCGTCACCGGCACCTGCGCCATCGAGGCGAGCCCCTTCAGGTCGGCGTAGCTCGTCGTCGGCGTGTGGTACCAGGTGGTGCCGTTCCAGTCGAGGGTGTCGGGCCGGGTGGAGAGCCAGTACACGTTCCGGCTCACCTCCGTGCCGTCCGCGTCCGTCAGCACCAGCCGGAGCAGGTACGTCCGTGACAGCCCGCTCACCGAGGACGGCAGGGTGAGCGCCGTGCCGTGCGCCCCGTCCCCGTCCACCGCGACACCGGTGACGGTCTTGTCGTACTTCTGTGTGCCGTCGGGGTTGTACAGCGTGGCCCGCGCGGTGAGCCCCCTGGCGGTCCCGGGCCGGTTGTTGACCACCACGACCGAGCGGTCGTCGTAGGAGTACTGGACGTGGAGCGGCTCGTTCGCCTTCTTCGCGCCGAAGTAGGAGCCGTTCTGGTCGAGATAACGGTCGGTCAGCTGCCAGTGCAGGGACGTCCAGCCGCTGTTGAACATCCAGTGGATCACCCCGGTGGCGGGCCGGTCCCGATCGGTCGCGTTGCGTCCGTACGCCTCGAACTGGGCGCGGACGTTCTCGTACTGGGCCAGCTGGGCCTTGCGGACGTAGTCGGTCAGGCCGGTCGGGGCGCCGTAGCGGCCGGCCAGGGCGTCGTCGTAGATCTTCAGCGTGCCGAAGACGGGGGACGGCGAGCGGTGGTACTGCCTGGCGTCCGGGTCCTTCCACAAGGTGTCGAGCTCGGCGGGCGTCATCATCCGGCGCAGGGTGTCGAGGGTGGGGATGCTCGGGCCCGCGCTGGTCTCGGAGTTGAAGCCGGTCGCCCCGCCCTCCCGCTTGGCGTACCAGTAGCCGGGCGGCACCCAGTCGTAGGGGCCGGTCATCTTCATGCCCGAGCTGCCCAGCCGCGGGGAGGACCGGTCGGAGGCGGAGGACACGACGGGGGTGGGCCAGTCGGCGGCCTCCAGGGCGTCCAGGTAGGTCTTCTCGATCGTCGCGTCGGGGGCGAAGTCGCTGCCGATCAGGAACGAGATGACGCTCGGATGGTCACGCAGCCGGGCGGCCTCGGCGGCCATGGACGCCTTGGCGACCGGGTAGTCGGCGCCGGTCCACCGGTTGCCCTTCTCGTCTCCGTTGAACTCGCCCTCCCATTTGTCGCAGCACTCCCAGCCCGGCAGGGTGAGCAGGCCGTAGCGGTCGGCCAGGCCGAAGAACTCGTCCGGTTCCAGGTGGCCTTCCAGGCGGAGGGTGTTCAGGCCCAGGTCCAGGGCGTACTTCAAGCGGTCCTCGACGTAGGCCGGGTCCCAGCGCAGGAACTCGTCCGGGGACCAGCCGCCGCCCTTGATCAGCAGCTTGCGGCCGTTGATCCGGTACTGCCGGGCGCCGTCGGAGTTCAGCGGGGCCCGCACGTCCCGGATGCCGAAGGTCTCGTGCGCGGTGTCCGAGGTCGTGCCGGCCACCGTGGCGGTGAGGTCCAGGTCGTACAGCGGCTGCCCGCCCATGCCGGCCGGCCACCACACCTTCGGGTCGGTGAGGTGCAGGCCGGGGGTGTCGGCGGGGGAGAAGGTGACGGTCTTCGTCTCGTGCGCGGCGAGCGACACCGTCGTACGCAACCGCGTCCCGTCGACGCTGCCGCCGACCTCCGCCGTGACCGGCGCGTCCGTGTCGTTGCGGGCCTGCGCCTTGACGGTGAGGTCGGCCGTGGCGAGCGACGGCACCGCCAGCCGGGTGACCACGTGCGCGTCGCGCAGCGCGACCGGACCGCCCCGGCGGACCAGGACGTCACGGACCAGGCCCATGTTCTGGTCGGGCGGGGGCTGGATCCAGTCGATCCAGCCCATGGTGAGGTCGTCGAGCGGGTCGTTGGGCCGCACGCGGAAGGCGACCGTGTTGGTGCCGGACCTGACCAGCGAGGTGATGTCCAGCTCGTGGTGGGTGTAGGCGCCGGTGACGTCGGCGGCCTTCGCCACCTGCCGGCCGTTCACGTAGACGTCCGCCGCCGAGACGACCCCGCTGAAGTCGAGAGAGGTGCGCTGCCGGGTGTCCCGGACGGTGAAGTCGGACCGGAACCACCAGGGCACCTCGAAGTCGGCCCGGGGAATCCTCTGCTGGTCGGTGGAGTGGAACGGGTCGGTGTACACCCCGTTCGCCAGCAGCGCGGCGAGCACCGTGGAGCGCGGTCCCGTCGGGTACCAGCCCCGCGCCGGATAACCGGGGGAGGACACGGCCGCCGCCGAGTCGCCGACCTTCGCCGTGGACTGGACGGCGTAGCCGGACAGCGGGGTGCTGGTGCCGGGGGCGGAGGGGACGTGGGTGATCCGGGCGGGCCGGGGGGCCTCCGCCGTGTCCCGGGGGGCGGCCCAGGCGCCGGTGGCCAGGGAGCCGACCAGGGCGAGGAGTGCGGCGGTCATGGGGAGCCGGCGGGCGGGGCGAGGGAACACGGCGGTCTCCAGCCTCGTAAAGTTAGGAAACTTTACTAACCTGGGCCACGCTAGGGCGCGCCTCAGGCCGTGTCAACGACCCTCGCCGTGGTGGCCGTTGAACGGGTCAGGATCCGGCCGTGCGGCGTTCGAACACCAGGTCCCGGGCCGTGCCCAGGGCCGTGGCCACCGCACCCAGCAGGACGGCGTCCTCACCGAGCCGGCTCGGCGCGATCCGGGGCCGCAGCGGGGTCAGCGTGCGCAACCGCTCCCGCACGGGCCGCAGCAGCAGGTCGACGCTGTGCCCGACACCGCCGCCGAGCACCACGAGATCCGGGTCCAGCACGGCGGCCGCCGCCGCCACGGTGTGCGCTATCCGCTCGCCCTCCAGCTCCACCGCCCGCACCGCGGCCGGATGCCCCTGCCGGGCCGCGTCGAACACGGCCTTCGCCGTGAGCTGCCCGCGCATCCCGAACTGCCGGGCGGACTCCACCACCGCCACCCCCGACACCGCGTCCTCCAGCCGCTCCGGCTTCTGCCGGCCGTGCCAGGGCAGGAAGCCGATCTCACCGGCCAGCCCGCGCGCGCCCGTGAACAGCCGCCCCTCGCTGACCACCCCCATCCCGAGGCCGGTGCCGATCAGGATGTACGCGAAGAGCCGGCTGCCCGCGCCGACGCCGTACGTGTACTCGCCGAGCGCCGCCAGATTGGCGTCGTTGTGCACCTCCAGCGGCACACCCAGCTCCGTGCGTATGCCGTCCACGATCCCGGCCCGCCCCCAGCCCGGCAGGTGCATCGCGTAGCGCACCCGCCGCTGCTTCTCGTCGTACACGCCCGGCGTGCCCACCACCCCGTGCACCACCTCCGCCGGGTCCACGCCCGAGTTGGCGATCACCTGGCGGGCGGTGGTCACGACCAGGTCGGTCAGGGTGGCCGAGGCGCGGGCCCGGTTGCGTATGTCGGCCCGCGCCACGACCGTGCCGTCCAGGTCGACCACCGCCACGCGCAGCCAGCCCCGGCCGATGTCCACGCCGAGTGCGTACCCGGCGGCCGGATCGGGGGCGTAGAGCACGGCTGTGCGCCCGCGTTCCGGGGCCTGCGTGCCGACCTCGCGCACCAGGCCGGCCGCCGCCAGCGAGGCCAGCGCGCTGGAGACCGTCGGCTTCGACAGGCCCGTCTCCCGGGCCAGTTGGGCGCGCGAGGCGGCGCCGAGCGCGCGCAGCCGGTCCAGCAGCAGCCGCTCGTTGGTACTGCGCAGACGCCGGCGGCTCCAGGGCTGTTCCGGCTGCTCTACGACGTCGCTGGCGGGCATCGCACCATTCTCGTGCATTCCTGTCGCACACTTGACGCCCCTAGTAAGGCTCCTTAACTTTATCCGCCAGTCACCCTCCGCCGGGCGTCACGCGCCCGTCGCGTCAGGAGTCCCCCATGTCCGGTAGCCCGCCACCCCCGGGTGGTTTCGTCCGCCGTGTCGGCCTCTTCCAGGCCACGGCGATCAACATGAGCCAGATGTGCGGCATCGGGCCGTTCGTGACGATCCCGCTGATGGTCGCCGCGTTCGGCGGCCCGCAGGCGGTCATCGGGTTCGCCGCCGGCGCGGTCCTGGCGCTGTGCGACGGCCTGGTCTGGGCCGAGCTGGGCGCCTCCCTGCCCGGCTCCGGCGGCAGTTACGTCTATCTGCGCCAGGCCTTCCAGTACCGCACCGGCCGCCTGATGCCGTTCCTGTTCGTGTGGACGGCGATGCTCTTCATCCCGCTGATCATGTCCACGGGCGTGGTCGGCTTCGTCCAGTACCTGGGCTACCTCGTCCCCGGCCTCGGGCAGACCGCCGGCGACCTGATCGGGCTCGGTGTCATCGCCCTGGTCGTGATCCTGCTGTGGCGCGGCATCGAGCACATCGCCCGGATCACCGCCGTCATGTGGACCGTGATGATCGCCTCGGTACTGCTGGTGATCGTCGCCGCCGCCACTCACTTCAGCCCACACATGGCCTTCACCTACCCGGCCGGGGCCTTCAATGTGATGAGCAACCACTTCTGGCTCGGTTTCGCGGCCGGCCTGACCATCGGCATCTACGACTACCTCGGCTACAACACCACCGCCTACATGGGCGCCGAGATCAAGGAGCCCGGCCGTACGCTGCCGCGCTCCATCCTGCTGTCGATCCTCGGCATCATGGCGATCTACCTGCTGTTGCAGATCGGCACCCTCGGCGTCGTCGACTGGCACCGGATGACCGACCCGCACGACATCGCCTCCTCCTCGGTGGCCTCCGCCGTGCTGGAGGAGACCTGGGGCAGGGGCGCGGCGGACACCGTGACCGTGCTGATCCTGATCACCGCGTTCGCCTCCGTCTTCGCCGGCCTGCTCGGCGGCTCCCGCGTGCCCTACGACGCCGCTCGCGACCGGGTCTTCTTCCGTCCGTACGCGAAGCTGCACCCGAGGCACCGCTTCCCGACGCTCGGCCTCGCCACCATGGGCGTGATCACCGCCGTCGGCTTCCTGATCGGCCGCCACACCGATCTCGCGACCCTGATCCAGCTGCTCACCACGGTGATGGTCATCGTCCAGGCGCTGGCCCAGATCGTCGCGCTGACGGTCCTGCGCCGACGACGGCCCGACCTGCCCCGCCCGTACCGGATGTGGCTGTACCCCGTGCCGAGCGCCGTCGCCTTCGTCGGCTGGTGCGTGATCTACGGCTACGCCGACAAGAGCTCCCCGGGCCGTCATCCCATCGAGTGGTCCCTGGCCTGGCTGGCCCTCGGCGGCGCGGCCTTCCTGATCTGGGCACGGCTGGAGAAGGTCTGGCCGTTCGGCCCCAAGGAGATCAGCGAGGAGACCGGCGCGGAGCCCGCGGGGGCGGTCACCGCGACTCCCTTGGCGTGAGGTGGAGCCACCTACGTCGAAGCGCACCTCCCCGGCCGGGCTCCCGTCCGCCGGGGAGGCTTCGTTTCATGACCGAGATCATGAACGCGGACGTCACCGTCCGCCCCGCGACCTTCGAGGACCGGCCCGCCGTGGAGCGGCTGTGGCACATGTTCCGCCACGCCCTGTCCGAGTTCACGGCCCCCACGGGGCTTCCGCCCGCCGCCGACGGCACCTTCCGCAGTGAACGCGTGGTGTACGCCTTCACGGAACCGGGCTGGGCGCCGTATCTGCTGACCTGCGCCGAACGTCCCGCCGGGTTCGCCTTCGTCCGGGGGCTGGACGGCCCGGTCCGCGTGCTGAACAGCTTCTTCGTGGTGCGCGGCGCCCGGCGCCGGGGCATCGGGTGGCGAGCCGTGCGCGAGGTGCTCACCCGGCACCCCGGACCCTGGGAGATCGCCTTCCAGCAGGACAATCCCCGCGCGGTGAGCTTCTGGCCGCGGGTCGCCGGGATCTGGCCGGCGGCGCGTGGACCCGCGAGCCACGGCCGGTGCCGGGGCAGCCCGGAGCTGCCTGCGGACATGTGGATCTCCTTCACGGTGGCCGGCTGACCGGCCCGGGTCCGGGTTCCTTGACATGCAAGTAATTGCCTGCATAACGTTGAGTGTGCGATCGGAGGACGACACCGGGATGGACAAGGTCTTCAAAGCGCTGGCCGACGACACGCGCCGGCGCCTGCTCGACCGGCTCCACGAGAACAACGGCCAGACCCTGGGCGAGCTGTGCGAGCGCATCGCCATGACGCGCCAGTCGGTCACCCAGCACCTGGCCGTCCTGGAGGCCGCCAACCTGATCAGCACGGTGCGGCGGGGGCGGGAGAAGCTGCACTACCTCAACCCCGTGCCGCTCCACGAGATCCAGGAGCGGTGGATCGACAAGTTCGAGCGCCCGCGCCTCGCGGCGCTCGGCGCCGTGAAGCGACGAGCCGAGGAAGCCATGACCGACAAGCCCCGTTTCGTGTACGTCACCTACATCGCGAGCACGCCCGAGAAGGTCTGGGAGGCGCTCACCGACGCCGACCTGACGGCCGCCTACTGGGGGCACCGCAACGTCTCCGACTGGCGGCCCGGTTCCCGCTGGGAGCACGTGCGCACCGACGGCTCCGGCATCGCCGACGTGGTCGGCCGGGTCGTGGAGAGCGAGGCGCCGACCCGGCTGGTGACCACCTGGGCGGCGCCGGACCAGGAGGGGCAGGAGGACCGGCACTCCCGGGTCACCTTCGAGATCCGGCCGCACGAGGACATCGTCCGGCTGACCGTCACCCACGAGGACCTCAACGACGAGGGCGAGCGCGCGGACGTCGCGTCGGGCTGGCCGGCGGTGCTGTCCAACCTGAAGTCGCTGCTGGAGACCGGCCGGACCCTGCCGCAGGAGCCGTGGCTGGTGCCGTCCCGCTGAGGGCCGCGGCCGGTGCCGTCCCCCCGTCCGGAGTCGGGCACGCGGAGGCCGGCCCGCCCGGGGCGGACCGGCCCGCGTTCCTTCCTTCCTTTCCTCTGTCTTCTCTTCAGGGTCTTCTACGGCCTGGGGGCGCTCTTCGCCGCAGTGCCGGCGCAGATCAGTCCGAGGACGAGGGCCAGGGCTCCGATGACGATGTTGTTGACGATGACGCCCGCGTCCGGGCGGCTGCCCACGATCCACGGAGCGATGATCATCCAGATACCCAGGGCGCACATGGCCCAGCTCAGGCCGTACATGCGCTCGGGTGCCCTCGTGAATCCCAGTGCCAGCAGCCCTATCGCGATCCCCATGATCAGGTTGTGGGTCATGAGGGCGGGCTGGCTGGCCGTGTAGTGCAGGATCCAGGGGGACGCGGCGCAGTACAGGCCGAGCAGGAACACCGGCCCGTCCACGAGCGCCACATCACGACCGCCGAGCATGCGGGCGTAGCGGTCCCGCATTTCGGAGACATCGGGGTGGCTCGATATGTCACCCCTGTGCAAGTTGGCCATGAGTCGTCTCCTTTGACTGTGCAGGCCAGACCGCGTCTGGTGCGGCATGCGGTAAGCGCCGCATACTCCAGTTTGCCCTTATTTTCTCCTTATGTGTAGGGCCGGCCGGACGTGCGGAGGCGGCCGGGGTGCGCCGCCGTTCAGCCACGGCCCCGGGCTCGCGCGAAGCGGGCCAGCCCGTCGGCGAGGTCGACGATCGGGTCCGGGTACGTGCCGACGGGCGGCGTCCCGCGGGCACCCCGCGGCTTCCACGGCTCGTGGACCGCCGCGCCCGCAACGTCCGCCAGCTCGGGCACCCAGCGCCGGACGTACGCACCGTCGGCGTCGTGCCGCCTGGCCTGGGCGACCGGGTTCAGGACGCGGTTCGGGCGGGTGTCCGTGCCGGTGCCCGCGACCCACTGCCAGTTCAGCTGGTTGTTGGCCAGATCACCGTCGACCAGCAGCTCCAGGAAGTGACGGGCACCGACGCGCCAGTCGACGTACAGCGTCTTCGTCAGGAAGCTCGCGGTGAGCAGGCGAGCCCGGTTGTGCATCCATCCCTCGTGCCGCAGCTGGCGCATCGCCGCGTCGATCACCGGGTAACCGGTGCGGCCCTCCCGCCACGCCTCGATGTCGTCCCGGGCCGCACGCTCGGACCGCCAGCGGTCGTGCCGGGTGCGGTAGTCGGCGCGGGCGGCGTCAGGACGGGCCGCCAGCACCTGGCGGTGGAAGTCGCGCCAGGCGATCTGCCGCACGAACGCCTCCGCTCCCGGACCGCCCGCCCGGCGCGCCCGGTGGACCAGCTCGACCGCGGACAGCGTGCCGAAGTGCAGGTGCGGCGAGAGCCGGGAGGTGGCGTCCCCGGCGAGGTCGTCGTGCCGCTCCGCGTAGGCGGCGACGCCGGAGCGGAGCCAGGCGGCCAGCCGTTTCCGGCCCGCCGCCTCGCCGCCCTCGGCCAGACCCGGCGAGATCCCCGGCAGCGCGGACCGCGACGGCAGCTCCTCGGAACCGATGCCCGGCGGCACAGGGACCGACGGGGGCGCGTCCAGGACGCCCCGCAGCCGCTGCCCCGACCAGTGCCGGAAGTACGGCGTGAACACCGCGAAGTGGTCCGAGGCGGCCGGGGTCACCACGCCCGGCGCGACCGCCGCGGTCACGGCGTCGTGCACGTGCAGCCGACGCCCGTCGGCCTCCAGGGCGCGCCGCAGCCGCCGCTCCCGCAGCTGGGCGTAGCCGCTGACGTCGGCCGCCATGCGCACCTCGTCGGCGCCGGCCTCCGCGGCCACCGCGCACACGGCCTCGACGACGTCGCCGGAGCGCACCACCAGCCGCCCCCCGCGCGTCCGCAGCCCGGCGTCCAGGTCCCGCAGGCAGTCGGCCAGGAACGCCAGCCGGTTGGGCACCGCGAAGCCGGCGGCCGCCACCCCGGGGTCGCGTACGAACAGGGGCACGACCTGGCGGGAGCCGTTCAGCGCGGCCCGCAGGGGCGGGTGGTCGTGCAGACGCAGGTCGGCGGTGAAGAGGACGACCGAGACGGCCATGGCGGGCTCCGGGGGACGCTGTCGATGGGGTGGGTGCGGGCGTCGCGGTGGCTTCGGTGGCTTCGGTGGCCGCGGCGGGTGCGGTGAGCCTGGCGGTTGCGGCGCCGGCGGGGCGGGCGCGGCGACCGGGGGAGGCACGGGACCGGCCGGGTGGCGGAGCCGTCATAGGGGGACATGTCCGCAGCGGTCCGGGGCAGGCGAAGCGGTACAGGATGTACGTCCCCTTCGACCGTACCGGAGGTGTCCGCCCTCATGAGTGCCAAGGTGCTGGAGCGATTCCCCGCAGGTGCTCCGCGTGGATCGTGGCCGGCGGAGGAGTACGCCGCCGCCCGGCGCGCCGAGGGCGAGCCGGCCACCGTGGTGATGGACCTGAAGTCGGACGCCTTTCTCGTCGTGGTCGAGCGACAGGAGGACGACCGCGCCTGAGGCGCCGGTTCCTTCCGCAGGCCGCTGTATTTCCGGGCCTCGTGCCGCACGGTGAAACGCGATTCCATGGCCCGGTGGTCCGCCATACGAGACCGGTCGGGAATTCCTTGACGGCCGTCCGCGGCTGCTGCGACGATCACCGCATGACGATGCGACTGGATCTCACGCGGCGACGCCATGTCGACCTCGCGCGCGTCTCCAGCGCGTCCTGTCGCCCCGCGCTCTGATCCGCGCTTTCCCCGCCGGTCCCGTCGGGCCTTTCTGTACGCCTGTTTCGCCTGCCTTCGCGCCCTGTCAGGGGCGGGAATTCGGCGTGCCCGAAATTCCCGCTCGGCAATTGCGCACCAGCAGTTCCCGGAGTTCTCGGATATCCCGATCTCCCTGGACGACTGCCGGTCCTTCTGGGCCGCGAGCGGGCCCGACTCGGCGCAATCCACCGACATGAGAATCCCAGGTGCCCGACGCACCCCAGAAACGAGGCACGCATGGCCACCGTCCTGTCCGTCTCCGGCAGTCCGTCCGCCTCCTCGCGCACCGGCCGCCTGCTGCGCCACCTGGACCAGCGGCTCGTCGCCCAGGGCCACGAGGTGATCCCGCTCGACGTCCGCACCGTCCCGGCCGAGGCCCTGCTCGGCGCCGACTTCCGGCACCCCGCCGTCGTCGAGGCCACCGAACTGTTCGCCCGCGCCGACGGCGTCGTGGTCGGCACCCCCGTCTACAAGGCGTCGTACTCCGGTGTCCTCAAGGCGCTGCTGGACCTGCTCCCGCAGTACGCGCTCACCGGGAAGACCGTGCTGCCCCTCGCCACCGGAGGCTCCACCGCCCATGTCCTCGCCATCGACTACGCCCTGCGTCCGGTGCTGAACTCCATGGGCGCCGCACACATAGTCCAGGGGTGGTTCACCCTCGACAAGGACATCACCGTGCGGGAGGACGGCTCGGTGACCCTCCCGGCCACCACGGCCGAGGCCCTGGGGCACGTGGTGGACCAGTTCGCCGCGGCCCTGGACCGCACCCCGCTGCTGGCGACGGCGAGCTGACGCCCCACGCCCCACCCCTCGGAGAGGCGCTGCGCGCCGCACCGCGCGACACCCGGCCGCCCGGCACGGCCCGCTCTGATCGCCGACCCCGCGTGTCCCTCACCGGCGGGCCGCGGCGGCCACGGTGCCGGTCAGCCGCGGCCGACGGGCGTGGTGCGCGCAGCCGCCCCCCGCTCCACCTCCTCGAACAACGCTGCCGCACCCGCAGCGGTGCCCGACGCCCACGGGCCCGTGCTCAGCAGGCCCAGCAGCACGATGCCCAGGCCCAGCCCGAGCACCATCCACCACACGCCGTGCTCCGCGTCGGTGAACCGTGTCCCGCCGCCGGGCAGGACCGATCCCGCCACCGTTCCGGAGATCGCCACGCCCAGGGTGGTTCCGGTCTGCCGGCCCGCGGAGGCCAGTGAGGTGGCCACACCGGCCATCGAACGGGGCATGCCGGCGACCGCGGAGTTGGTGATCGGCGGGTTCACGGTGCTCAGGAAGATCCCGAACAGCAGGTAGGTCGTGAGCACGGCCGGCAGTGGGGTGTCCGGTCCGAGCCAGAGCGACGCTCCGCCGCCCAGCGTCAGCGCGCCCCCGGCGACCAGCAGCGGAAGCCGGGGTCCGCGCGTGCCGACCAGCCGCCCGGTGAGCGGGGAGAGCACCACGACCAGTGCCCCGACCGGCAGCAGGCACAGCCCGGTCGCCAGCGCCGACAGGCCGCGTACGTCCTGGAGGTACTGGGTGGTCACGAACAGGAACGCGCCGAACCCGCACAGAGCGAACAGCGCCATCAGGATCGCCGAGCTGAACGGCACGCTGCGGAAGAGACGCAGTTCCAGCAGCGGGTCCGCGCGGCGCGGTTCGTGGCCGAGGATGCCGAGCACGCCCAGCACAGCCACAGCGAGGGGCGCCAGGATGAGCGGCGAGGTCCAGCCCAGCCGCCTGGACTCGATGATCGAGAAGACGACGCAGCCCAGGACCAGCATCACCAGGATCTGGCCCACGGGGTCGAACCGGCGTGCCCGGACGGCGCGGGACTCGGGCACGAACACCGCGGTGCACACGATCGCGACGGCCACGATCGGCACGTTGATCCAGAAGATGGAGTGCCAGCCGAAACCGTCGACCAGGGCGCCGCCGACGATCGGGCCCAGTGTCAGCGACAGCCCGGTCATCGACCCGAACACGCCGATGGCCCTGGCCCGTTCGGCCGGTTCGGGGAACGTCGTCGCGACGATCGCCATCGCCACCGGGTTGAGCATCGTGCCACCCACGGCCTGGAGCGCCCGCGCCGCGATCAGCCAGGCGAGGCTCGGCGCCAGGGCGCACAGCAGCGAGCCCGCCCCGAAGGCGGCGAGGCCCACCTGGAAGACGCGCCGGCGACCGACGCGGTCGGCGGTGGACCCCGCCAGCACCAGGAAGCCGGCCAGCACCAGGGTGTAGGCGTCGACGGTCCACTGCAGGCCGGACACCGAAGCCCGCAGATCGCGGCGAATCGCCGGAAGCGCCACGTTGACGATGGAGATGTCCATCACCACGACGATCACGCTGGCGCAGCAGATCGCCAGCACCAGGAGCCGCCGACGTCGGCTGAGTTCGGGCATGCGGGTTTCTCCCGTCGAGAGGCACTGCGGACGACCGGCAGTGAGGGGTGACGCGACCGACCCCGAAGCTAGGATCTCGAGCGTGGTCGAGGTCAATCCGCAGTCCGAATCCGCGCACCCCCACTGCGACCCGCAGGCGGGCCTGAGCATCGGCGAGGCCGCCCGCCGTACGGGAGTCAGCGTGCACACCCTGCGCTACTACGAACGTGTCGGCCTGGTCGTCACCCCTGTCGACCGCACCCACGGCGGCCGACGCCGCTACCACCAGCTCGACCTCGACTGGGTCACCATCTGCACCAGGCTCCGGGCGACCGGCATGCCGATCCGGGGCATCCGCCGCTACGCCGAGCTGGTCGCGGCCGGCCGGGGCAACGAAGAGGACCGTTTGGACGTGCTCGAGTCGCACCGGGACGAGGTGCTGGCGAGGATCGCCGCACTCCAGGAGAACCTGAAGCTCATCGACCACAAGATCGACGTCTATCGAGGCCGACTCGCCGCCGGTGACGCCGACACGCTGTGGGCGCCCCACCGCGCATCGGGTGCCTCCTGAGCCGTCTCACACCCCGTCCTGCCCGGCCAGGTCAGCGTCCTGTCCGGCCGGGTCAGCGACGGTCATCTCCGGTGGCGGCCGGCGCCCCGCTCAGCGCCCGCAGATGCGCCGCCCGCGATTTTGTCGTCTGGCCCTGCACCAGCAGGAACAGCCCCTCCCGGGCCAGACGCTGGGCGCGGCTCGTCAGCGCCATCGCACGGCCGCCGCCGGCCACCACCGCCGCGGTGGTGGCCGCGCGCAGCACGTCGTACGCCTCCGCACGCACGGCCAGCCGCTCCTCGGCCCAGTCGTCCCACGAGGTCGGCCGTGTTCCCGCTCGGCGGTCCGCTGGAGCCGCCGGGGCTCCGCCCAGGCACCCGGCTTCCGCCGCCCGTTCTCCACCCCGGCGGTCGACTCCAGCCGCCCGCTCCCCGGCCCGGTCCTCCCGCTCGCCCGCCCGGTCCTCCCAGCCCCTCGCGCCCCGCGCCGTCCGGCCGCCCCCGGCCCCCGCTTCCCACCCCGGCAGTCCTTCCCCGGCCCCCGGCCCCCGGTCCGCCACTCCTTCCCCGGCCCTCTCGCCCGGTACCGTCAGTTCATGCCCGGCCCCCTCGGCCTCCGCCATCCCCCGCTCCTCGCCCCACGCCTCCGGAAGCGGAGCGTCGGCCAACGCGTACGCCCGTTCGCGCAGGCCGGTCAGGCGGGAGCGCAGGGGGGCGGCCGTCCCGTCGTCCAGGAGGGACAGCGCGGCCTCCGCCACGCCGAAGACCGCCGGGCTGGTGGCCACGGTCTTCACCCGGTCACCGGCGGCCCACCGGGCGTACGGCGTGTGCAGAGCCACCGCCTCCGCGGGCAGCAACAGGCCGTCCAGTTCCAGCGACACCGTGCGCGCGGCCGTGAGGGCCGCCAGCCGCATCGGAGGCGAAGCCCGCAGCCCCGGCTGCTCGCGTGCCTCGGCGAAGGCGAACAGCACCTCGTCGGAGTCGGTCACCCCGGCCAGCAGCATCACGTCGTTCAGACCCCACCCGGTGTACCAGGGGACGGTCCCGTCGAACCGCCAGCCGGTGCCCTCCCGGCGGACCCGCACCGGGCGGCGCGGATACGAGCGCAGGTGCGCGTACGCCACCCCGGACAGCAGCTCGCCCCGGGACAGCGGTCCCAGCAGCCTCTCCCGCACGGGGAGTTCACTGCGTACCAGCGTCTGCACGGGCGTGTGGTGCTGGGTCTGCACGAACCAGGTCGCACAGCAGGCGCCGGACAGGATCTCCGCGGTCTCGCGCAGCACGGCCGGCGGCGCCCCCGCGCCGCCGTGGTCCGCGGGCGCGGCCACCCCGAGCAGCCCCGACCGCTTCACCGCCTCCACATGGCTCGCGGGCACCCCCTCCTGGTCGACCCGTTCGGCCTCGGGGATCAGCAGGTCCGTGGCGAGCCGGCGGGCGCGGACGACGAGAGGATGCGAGGTGAGGTCCATGCGGAGATTCTTCCGCGATCGCGGCGCGCGGTGTCGATCCGGGGCCCCGCCGTTCGTGTAGGAGGTGACACGGAGCCCGCCCCGGGCCCGACGCCTTGGAGGACGTCATGAAGCACTACCTGCTCAGCGTGGTCCAGCCGGCCGACGCCACCCCGCCCGACCCCGAAGCCCTCGCCGAGATCATGCGCGACGTCGAGGCCTTCAACGACGAACTGCGCGCCGCCGGCGCCTGGGTCTTCGCCGGCGGTCTGCACGGCCCGGAGACCGCCACCATGCTCCGCCCCCGGGACGGTGACGTGCTCGTCACCGACGGCCCGTACGCCGAGGGCAAGGAGTACCTGGGCGGCCTGTGCCTCATCCGGGCCGCCGACCTGGACGAGGCCCTGGACTGGGGCCGCAGGGCCGCCCTCGCGACCACCCTGCCCATCGAGGTACGGCCCTTCGTGGACCAGCACTGACGACGAAGCGGCACCGATGGCCGAGGCCCCCGACATCGAGGCCGTCTTCCGCGCCGAGTACGGGCGCGCGGTCGCCGTCCTCGTCCGCTTCCTCGGCGACATGGACCTCGCCGAGGAAGCGGTCCAGGACGCCTTCGCCACGGCCGTCACCCGGTGGCCGCAGACCGGTGTGCCGCCGAGCCCGGCCGGCTGGATCATCACGACCGCCCGCAACCGGGCGATCGACCGGCTGCGCCGGGAGTCCTCCCGGGACGCCCGGCACGCCGAGGCCGCCCTGCTGCACGCCCCCGACGCACCGCCCGAGGAGGGCCCCGTGCGCGACGACCGGCTACGACTGATCTTCACCTGCTGCCACCCCGCGCTCGCCCCGCAGTCCCGGGTCGCGCTCACGCTGCGCCTGCTCGGCGGCCTGAGCACCGCGCAGATCGCCCGCGCCTTCCTGGTGCCCGAGGCCACGCTGGCCCAGCGGCTGGTGCGGGCCAAGGCGAAGATCCGGGACGCGGGCATCCCGTACCGCGTGCCCCGGGACGCCGACCTGCCCGGCCGGCTCTCCACCGTCCTCGCCGTCGTCTACCTGATCTTCAACGAGGGCTACACCGGCGATCCCGCCCTGTGCGCGGAGGCACTACGCCTCGGCCGGCTGCTCGCCGAGCTGATGCCGGACGAACCGGAGGTCACCGGACTGCTCGCGCTGATGCTGCTGGTGGAGGCCCGGCGCCCGGCCCGCACGGACGCGGACGGCGTTCTCGTGCCGCTGCCCGAGCAGGACCGCGCCCGGTGGGACCGGGCGCTGATCGACGAGGGTCAGGAACTGGTCCGCCGGTGCCTGCGCCGCAACCAGCCGGGGCCCTACCAGATCCAGGCCGCGGTCAACGCGGTGCACGCGGACGCGCCCGGCTCCGCCGCCACCGACTGGCGCCAGATCCTCGCGCTCTACGACCGGTTGACGGCCGTGGCGCCGTCCCCGGTCGTCGCCCTCAACCGGGCCGTCGCGGTGGCCGAGACCGAGGGGCCGGCGGCGGCCCTCGAGCTGGTCGACGCGCTCGGCCTCGACCGGTACCACGTGCTGCACGCCGTGCGCGCCGACCTGCTGCGCCGACTGGACCGGGCCGCCGAGGCCGCGGCGGAGTACGGCCGCGCCGCCGAGCTGGCGCCGAGCGAGGCCGAACGCGCGTACCTGGAGCGCCGGCGCCGGGAGGCCCGACGGCGGGAGACGGGCCGTACGGGGACGTGACCCTCCTCACCCACGCACGGCTCCGCAAGGAACTTCAGGATGTGAAAGGTTGGTATCTACACCTGACAGACCTGAAACCCAGGCCGGGCAGGCACCGGCCCGTGCACCCAGTGAGGCACCCGTGAACGACTCTCTCCCCGAGCGGCCCGCCGACGTCGTGGCCCGGCTGCGCGCCGCCTTCGCCACCGGCCGGACCAAGCCCGTCGAGTGGCGCACCGGCCGGCTGCGCCGGCTGCGGGCGATGCTCACGGAACGCGGCGCCGACCTCGCCGCCGCCCTCGACGCCGACCTCGGCAAGAGCCGCACGGAGGCCTACCGCACCGAGATCGACTTCACGGTCCGGGAGATCGACCACACCCTGGAGCACCTGGCGGACTGGCTGCGCCCCGAACCCGCGCCCGTCCCGGCGCACCTCGGTGCCGACGCCACGGCCTGGACGCAGTACGACCCCCTGGGCGTCGTCCTCGTCATCGCACCCTGGAACTACCCGGCGCAGTTGCTGCTCGCCCCCGTGGTCGGTGCGCTGGCCTCGGGCAACGCGGTCGTCGCCAAGCCGAGCGAGCTGGCCCCGGCCACGTCCGCCGCCCTGGCCGAGCTGATCCCGGCCTACCTCGACACGGACGCGGTCGCCGTCGTGGAGGGCGGCGTCCCGGAGACGACGGCCCTGCTGGCCGAGCGCTTCGACCACATCTTCTACACCGGCAACGGTGCCGTCGGCCGCATCGTCATGCGGGCCGCCGCCGAACACCTCACCCCGGTCACCCTGGAACTGGGCGGAAAGTCCCCGGTGTTCGTGGACCGCGGCACCGACCTGGACACGGTCGCGGACCGGCTCGCCCGCGGCAAGTTCCTCAACGCGGGCCAGACCTGTGTCGCCCCGGACTACGTGCTGACCGACCCCGAGACCGCGACCGCCCTGGAGGCCGCGCTGGTCCGTGCGGTCGAGGGTCTCTTCGGCCCGGATCCGCAGCGCTCCGAGGAGTGCGGCCGGATCGTCAACGAGCGCCATTTCGACCGGCTTTCGGCGCTGCTCGACTCGGGCCGCGTCGTCGTCGGCGGCGTCGGCGACCGGGCGGCGAAGTACCTCGCGCCCACCGTCCTCGCGGACGTCGACCCGGCGTCGCCCGTCATGCGGGAGGAGATCTTCGGCCCGATCCTGCCGATCGTGACCGTGCCCGGCCTGGACGAGGCGATCGCCTTCATCAACGACCGCGACAAGCCGCTCGCCCTGTACGTCTTCAGCGAGTCCGGCGAGACGCGTGACCGCATCGCCGCCGAGACCTCCTCGGGCGGCCTCGGCCACGGCCTGCCCCTCGCTCATCTCACCGTCTCCGACCTGCCGTTCGGCGGGGTGGGAGAGAGCGGCATGGGCAGCTACCACGGCCGCTACTCCATCGAGACGTTCAGCCACCGCAAGGCGGTGCTGTCCAAGCCGCTGCGCTGACGTCCGCCGCGGTGCGGGGCCCGAGCGCGTGCGCGCGGCCGGGCCCCGCGCCTGTGGCTCCAACTCCACGGCACCTCGCCGGTGTTCACCGAAGCAACCGCGCGACGAATGACTGGTCTACACCCTTGACTGGTACAGACCAAGGCGGTTGAGTGTGCCCAACCCCCCACCACGGCCGCTCCCACCTCCGTGGGTGCGGCCGTGCCGCACAAAGGAGTTGGTCCATGCCGAGGCACCGCATCGCCGCGTTCCTGACCTCGCTCGCCCTGGGCACCTCCGCCCTGGTGCTCCAGGCGGCGCCCACCGCCTCCGCCGCCGGTTTCGTGGTCAGTGAGGCTCAGTTCAACCAGATGTTCCCGAACCGGAATTCCTTCTACACGTACAGTGGCCTGACCGCCGCCCTCAGTGCCTACCCCGGCTTCGCGAACACCGGCAGCGACACCGTGAAGAAGCAGGAGGCCGCCGCCTTCCTCGCCAACGTCAGCCACGAGACCGGCGGACTGGTGTACGTGGTCGAGCAGAACACCGCCAACTACCCGCACTACTGCGACTGGAGCCAGCCGTACGGCTGCCCGGCGGGACAGGCGGCCTACTACGGGCGCGGCCCCATCCAGCTCTCCTGGAACTTCAACTACAAGGCGGCCGGCGACGCCCTCGGCATCGACCTGCTCAACAACCCCTCCCTGGTGCAGAACAACGCGTCCGTGGCCTGGAAGACCGGCCTGTGGTACTGGAACACCCAGTCCGGCCCCGGCACGATGACCCCGCACAACGCCATGGTCAACGGTGCCGGCTTCGGGCAGACCATACGCAGCATCAACGGCTCCCTGGAATGCGACGGCAAGAACCCCGCCCAGGTGCAGAGCAGGGTCTCCGCCTACCAGCGCTTCGCCCAGATCCTCGGGGTGTCACCCGGCGCCAACCTGTACTGCTGAGCGCTGAGGCCCGGCCGGGACGCCGTGTGCGAGACTCCGCCGATGACCGCAGACACGATCACCGCGCACGCCTCCGGCACCTGGGAACTCGGCGACCTGCCCGTCCACCGCATCGGCTTCGGCGCGATGCGGCTGACGGGCAGTGCCGCCTTCCACCTGGGCACCCCCAGCGACCGGGAACGCTCCCTCGCCGTCCTGCGCAAGGCGGTCGAGCTGGGCGTCGACCACATCGACACGGCGGCCTTCTACTTCTCGTCGCTGCGTTCCGCCAACGAACTCATCAACACCGCGCTGTCCCCGTACCCCGACGGCCTGGTCATCGCCGCGAAGGTCGGCCCCTACCGCGACCACGACGGCGAGTGGGGCACCTCCGCCCGGCCCGACCAGCTGCGCGGGCACGTCGAGGAGAACCTGCGCCAGCTCGGGCGGGACCATCTCGACCTGGTCTACCTCCGGCGGATGCGCCAGGACTCCATCGCAGAACACTTCGGCGCCCTCGCCGAGCTGCGCGACGCCGGGCTGATCCGGCACCTCGGGATCTCCGGGGTGGAACCGCGGCACCTCGCCGAGGCGCTGGAGATCGCACCGGTGGTGTCCGTGCAGAACCGGTACGCCGTGGACCGGCCCGATCCCGTGGACGACGAGGTGCTGCGGCTGTGCGGCGAGCACGGCATCGCCTTCGTCCCCTTCTACGCCGTGGCCGGGGAGACCGGAGAACGCGGTGCGACCCTCGCCCACGACGACGCGGTGCTCTCCGCCGCCCGCGCCCACGGCGTGAGCCCCGCGCAGATCCGCATCGCCTGGACCCTGCACCAGGGCCCGCACGTCCTCGCCATCCCCGGCACCGGCAACCCCGACCACCTGGTCGAGAACGTCGCGGCCGGCGCGCTGCGGCTGACCGGGGAGGAACTCGCACGGCTCGACGAGGCCCGGCGGCAGGGAGGCTGACGGTGGGGAACGGCCGAGGACGGTGTGCGGTCGGGGCCGGCGCCGGGCTGACTACGATGGCGTAGACGCACTGTTGGGCCGCACACGACGACGACCGCACACGAAGACGGGTGAAGAACCTCCCGATGACCGACGCCAAGGACGAACGCCGGCCGGCCGGCGAGCTCGAAGCGAGCGTCCTGGCCGCGCTCTGGGCCGCCGGCACACCCCAGACCCCCGGCCAGGTCCAGCTGAGCCTGGGTGCGGACCTCGCCCGGACGACGGTGACGACGATCCTCACCCGCCTGCACGACAAGGGCGTCGTCCACCGCCGGCGCCAGGGCCGCGGGTACGCCTACTTCCCCGCCCAGGACGTCCAGGACGCCCACGGCCTCACCGCCCGCAGGATGCACAGCGAACTGGACCGGGACAGCGACCGCGAGACGGTCCTCGCCCGCTTCGTCGCCCAGCTCAGCCCGGACGACGAACGCATCCTGCGCGACCTGCTCGAATCCGACGGCCGATGACCGCCCCGCTCCTGCTGCTCCTGCCGCTGCTGCTGCCGTGCGCGCTGCCGCCCCTGGCCCGCCGGGCCCTGGACCGGCTGGCCCCGGTCGCCGCGCTGTGGTCCGTCACCGGCTGCGCGGTGCTCCTCGCCGGCTGCTCGGCGCTGGCGCTCGGCATGTGCGTCCTGACCGGGCTGCTGAAGCTGCCGCTCTTCGCCGCGCTCGGCGAACTGGTCCACCCGCTGCGCACCGCCTCCGACGCCTTCGTCGTCCCGGCCGCCCTCGCCTCGGCAGGAGCGCTGGCCGTGTGCGGCGGGAGCCTCGTCCGCTCGGCCCTCGGCCAGGCGCGTGCCTTCCGGGCGGCCCGCGCGGAGGTGGCGTGCGGGGCCGTCGCCGGTGACCTCTGCGTGATCGACTCGCCCCGCCCGGACGCGTACGCCCTGCCGGGCCGCCCGCACCGGGTCGTCGTCACCACGGCGATGCTGCGCAGCCTGAACGGCCCCGAACGGGAGGCGCTCCTCGCCCACGAGCGGGCGCACACGGCGGGCCGCCACCACTACGCCCTCGCCGCCGCCGAACTCGCGGCGCACTGCCACCCCGCGCTGCGCCCGGTCCGCGCGACGATCCGGCTGGCCGCCGAGCGCGCCGCGGACGAGGCCGCGGCGGCCTCGGTCGGCGACCGGCGCCTGACCGCCCGCGCCATCGCCCGCGCCGCCCTGGCCGGGCAGGCCGCCCGGCCCGCACGCCCCGGCTTCGTGCCCGGCGCGGCCACGGGCCCCGTCCCCCAACGCGTCCAGGCCCTGCTGACCGCCCCCCGCGCCCGCACGGCTCGCGCGATCTCCGCGCTCCTCATCGCCTGCACGGCCCTCTCCTGCGTTGCCTCGGCCACCGCAACGGCCGACGTCCACCACCGCGTGGAGATCGCGCAGGGCGAAGAAAGTCCGTAGGACCCGCCGTTGGACCGTCACGTCGGCCCGCGGAAGGCGTGCGGGGCGGGGTGGTGCCGCGGGTATGAACTCCGTCCCCCCACCAGCCCTCTGCGCGCCCGGCCACGCGTCGCGACCCGCGCCTCCGGCGCCTCACGCCCCCTCGGCCAACCGTTCCCCGCAACGCGCGTAGACCGGGACTGGCGTCCGGTGGGTTTTACGTATAACCTCACCCGCTAACCACCCCCACCGGAAGGTCGCCATGCGTCGCGTCGCCCTGGTCACCCTCGTCGTGCACGACTACGACGAGGCGATCCGCTTCTACACCGAAGCCCTCGGGTTCCGTCTCGTCGAGGACGCCCCGCGTCCGGACGGCTCGCGCTGGGTCGTCGTGGAGCCCGGAGGCGACGGACCCGGGCTGCTGCTGGCCCGTGCGAAGGGGGAGGAGCAGCGGGCCCGCGTCGGCGACCAGACCGGCGGGCGCGTCGGCTTCTTCCTGCACACCGACGACTTCGCCCGCGACCACGCCCGGATGACCGCCGCCGGCGTGACCTTCCTGGAGGAGCCGCGCCACGAGCCGTACGGCACGGTCGCCGTCTTCCAGGACCTGTACGGCAACCGCTGGGACCTGCTCCAGCCGGCCGGCCACTGACCCACCACCGCACCACCTGCCCGAGGACCCGAGGAAACGAAACGCCCATGACCGCGTCCCGCATCGACACCGAGACCCTCCGCCGGCTCCCCAAGGCCGTCCTGCACGACCACCTCGACGGCGGCCTGCGCCCCGCCACCGTCGTCGAGCTCGCGGCCGCGGTCGGCCACACCCTGCCCACCACCGACCCGGACGAGCTGGCCGCCTGGTACGTCGAGGCCGCCAACTCCGGCGACCTGGTCCGCTACATAGCCACCTTCGAGCACACCCTCGCCGTCATGCAGACCCGCGAGGGCCTGCTGCGCACGGCCGAGGAGTACGTCCTCGACCTCGCCGCCGACGGCGTCGTCTACGCCGAGGTCCGCTACGCCCCCGAGCTGAACACGCGCGGCGGGCTCACGATGCGCGAGGTCGTGGAGACCGTGCAGGAAGGTCTCGCCACCGGCATGGCCAAGGCGGCCGCCGCCGGCACCCCCGTCCGGGTCGGCACCCTGCTGTGCGGCATGCGCATGTTCGACCGCGTCCGCGAGGCCGCCGACCTGGCCGTCGCCTACCGTGACGCGGGCGTCGTCGGCTTCGACATCGCCGGTGCGGAGGACGGCTTCCCGCCCGCCGACCACCTCGAGGCCTTCGAGCACCTGCGCCGCGAGAGCGTGCCGTTCACCATCCACGCCGGCGAGGCGCACGGTCTGCCCAGCATCCACCAGGCCCTCCAGGTCTGCGGCGCCCAGCGCATCGGCCACGGCGTCCGCATCACCGAGGACATCCCCGACCTCGCGGCCGGCAAGCTCGGCCGTCTCGCCTCCTGGGTGCGCGACCGCCGCATCGCCCTGGAGATGTGCCCCACCTCCAACCTCCAGACCGGCTGCGCGACCTCGATCGCCGAGCACCCGATCACGGCCCTGAAGGACCTGGGTTTCCGGGTCACCCTCAACACCGACAACCGTCTGGTCTCGGGGACGACGATGACCCGGGAGATGTCCCTGCTGGTCGACGAGGCCGGCTGGACGGTCGAGGACCTGCGCACGGTGACGGTGAACGCCCTCAAGAGCGCGTTCATCCCGTTCGACGAGCGCAACGCCCTCATCGAGGACGTGGTCCTGCCGGCGTACGCGTCCGCCCTCTAGAGGAGCCCCCTGAGGTAGGCGGCCTGTCCGACGTGCTGGAGGTCGTCGGACAGGACGCTCACCAGGCGTACCCCCAGCGACACCGGGGGGTCCCAGCGCTCGTCCACGATGCGTTCCAGGTCCTTGGCGGCGAGCGCGCGCAGGCAGCCGAGGGTCTGTTCGTGGACGGCGTCGTAGTACCCGGTCAGCAGGTCCGCCGACTCCACCCGCACCTTCGCGACCTTGGCGGGGGTGTGCCCGTACCCGGTGTCGTGCCGGGGCAGGTCGAGGCCGAAACGCTTCTCCCAGCCCTGCGCGAGCCACACCTGGTCCAGGTCGAAGGCGTCGGCGATGTGGTCGTCCTGCACCCGCGTGAGGTGCCAGACCAGCCAGGCGATGGAGTTGGCGTCGGCGGCCGGGCGGTGGTGCAGTTCGTCCGGGCCGAGGCCGTCGAGGGCGGCATGGACTTCTTCCTGGATGCGGCCGTAGCCGTCGATGAGGATGTCCTTGGCATGCATACCGTCCACCATCGCAAATCGCCGCCGCTCACGCGCCCGGAATCCGGCTTTCGCGCGGGCCTCGACGACTCCCGCCCCGGCGGCCGTACCGCGTGATGGGGGCGGGTACGGCCGCCCGCCGGGCGATGACGCTCGCCGGCGGACGTGAGCCGTTCCCCGCCTCCGTCAGCGCGCCCCGTCCGAGGGGGCGGCCAGGGCCCCCGCTTCGAGCAGGGCGACCAGTGCCCGGGCGGCCGGGCTCGTCGCCCGTTCCGGCGGCAGCAGGGCGGCCGTCTCGTACTCCGTCTCGCCCGCGCCCTTCAACGGGAGCGCCGTGAGCGACGGCCGCTTGTGCCGGAAGTGCCGGGGTACGACGGCGATCCCCAGGTTCTCGTCCACCAGGTCCAGCAGGCTGTGCACGTCGTTGACCTCCAGCGCGACCGTGCGCCGGACGCCGGCCGCGGCGAACGCGGCGTCGGTGGTGCGGCGCGGACCCCAGTCGGGGTGGAAGTCGACGAAGACCTCCCCGGCGAGATCAGCCGGACCGAGCACGGCCGGGCCGGCGGCCAGGCGGTGGCTGGGGTGGCACAGCACCGTCATGGACTCGTTGGTCAGCGACACCGAGCGCAGCTGGTCGGTGTCGGCCTGGGTGCGGTAGGCGAAGGCCAGGTCGAGCCGCCCGGCCGCGACCTCCTCGGCCAGCGCGCCGGAGCCGGCCTGCCGCAGCCGGATCTCCACGTCCGGGTGCCGCCGCCGGAAGGCCGCCAGCAGCCGGGCCACGTGCACCCCGGCGATGCACTGCTCGGTGCCGAGGGCCAGGGTGCCCCGCAGCACGCCCTGGACCGCGGCCACCGCCTCGTGCGCGGAGCGCACCTGCGCCAGGATCCGTTCGGCCTCCGCCAGCAGCGCGCGCCCGGCCTCGGTGAGCGTCACCCGGCGGGTGGTCCGTACGAACAGCGGCGCCCGCAGCTCCCGTTCCAGCGCCCGGATGGACGCCGACAGGCCCGACTGGGACACCATCAGGCGTTCGGCGGCCCGGGTGAAATGCTGGTCCTCGGCGACCGCGACGAAGTGCTGGAGATGGCGCAGTTCCATGATTGAGCAGCCTAGTCGCTGAATTCCATCGGATTCTCCTGTTGGACCGCTGCCCACCCCCCGGGGAAGAGTGGCACCGGTAGATCGTGTGCCAACCCCTCTGGAGTCGCGTTGTACACCGCACACCCCGACCGCTACGCCGACATGCCCTACCGGCGCACCGGACGCAGCGGCCTGAAGCTCCCCGCCCTGTCGCTCGGCCTGTGGCACAACTTCGGGCCCGACCGGCCCGTGGAGACCCAGCGGGCCATCCTCCGCCGCGCCTTCGACCTCGGCGTCACCCACTTCGACCTCGCGAACAACTACGGCCCGCCGCCCGGGGCCGCCGAGGCCGCCTTCGGCGAGGCGCTGAAGGCGGACTTCGCCCGCTACCGCGACGAACTGGTGATCTCCACCAAGGCCGGCTACCTGATGTGGCCCGGCCCGTACGGCGAGTGGGGTTCGCGCAAGTACCTGCTGTCCTCGCTCGACCAGAGCCTCACCCGGATGGGCCTGGACTACGTCGACGTCTTCTACTCGCACCGCTTCGACCCGGACACTCCGCTGGAGGAGACGATGGGCGCCCTGCACACGGCGGTGCAGCAGGGCAAGGCCCTCTACGTCGGGGTCTCCAACTACTCCGCCGAGCAGACCCGCGAGGCCGCGCGCATCCTCGGCGAGCTGGGCACGCCTCTCCTCATCCACCAGCCGCGTTACTCGATGCTGGACCGGCGCCCGGAGGACGAGGGCCTGCTCGATGCCCTGGACGAGCTCCAGGTCGGCTCCATCGTGTACTCCCCGCTGGAGCAGGGCCTGCTCACCGGCCGCTACCTCGACGGCATCCCCGAGGACTCCCGGGCCGCGAGCGACAGCCCGTTCCTGAACTCCGACGCGGTCACCGAGGACCTGGTCGCCCGGCTGCGCGCGCTGGACGAGATCGCCAAGTCCCGCGGCCAGACCCTGGCGCAGCTCGCCCTCGCCTGGGTGCTGCGCGGCGGCCGGGTGACGTCCGCCCTGGTCGGCGCGAGCAGCCCGCGGCAGATCGAGGACAGCGTCGCGGCCATCGGCAACCTCGACTTCGACGCCGACGAGCTGGCGCGGATCGACGCGATCGTGCGGCCGTAGCACCGGGGCACCGCTGGTCCGGGGGAGCGTCCGCGACGACCGCGGGCGCTCCCTCCGTCGTACCGTCACCGCTGCCTCGCCCTCCGCGAGGGCGAGGCAGCGGTGACGTCAGGCGCCCGCCGGCACCCGGTCCAGGAAGCCGAGCACCTGCCGGATGCGGCCCTCGTCGTCCAGCGTGACCACGTCGAACCCGGCCACCGGCGCCGAGCCGTCCTGCTCGTTCACCAGCTCCCAGCCGAAGCGCGCGGTGTCGTGGTGGCCGTCGACCGCGCCGAGCGGGCGGAACACGAAGCCCGGGAACTGCTCGTGGACCGCCGCGATCACCGCCGCGATCTGCTCGTGCCCGCGGACGTCCACGAGCGGGTCGGTGTAGCCGCCGTCCTCGGTCCAGGCGGCGGCGACCGCCTTCTCGATGTCTTCCGGCCGGGTGGCGTTCCAGGCCTCGAAGTAGCGGGCGGCGGCGTTCTCGTGACGGCTGGTGTCAACGGCCATGGCGAAGCTCCTCCATCGAGGTCGTCTCTGCTGGTCGGATCCCGGATCCGGGGTTCGCCGATCCGGTGTGACCACCATGCGGGAGGAGCGGGGGCCGGGTCGATTACCTCCGGGGTCATGGCCGGGGCGGGACGGCCCGTCTCCTTTCGGCCAGAACCGGCGCTGAATATGCCAAGAGACTGGCCGGAAAGTCATGGTGACAGTGGTTCAGTAGTGAACATACTCGATGGTGAGGACTTCACTTCCAGCGAGGTTCCGATCACGGACCGCAACGGCCGCACCGCGGACGAGCCGCACCGAAAGCGAGGCCAGCCGGCAGGCGAACGACGCGACGGGGGAGTGCGCATGCACGACGAGTTCCTGTGCCATGTCACCGCGTACGGCACCTGCGGCGGACAGCGCATCGGGGTGCCCCTGGGTACCTACCGGGCGCCCACCCTCGCCCTCGCCCTGTGGTGGCTGCGCGACCGTGCCAACTGGATCGCCGACCGCCTCGACCCGCGGCCCGACGCCGGGCACTTCCCGGCGAGCGCTCTCGTCCCCGTCGCGGACACCGTGCCCGACGTCCCGGCGGTCCTGCGCGCCTGGTGCGGCGACCCGGCCCAGCAGGAGCTGGTAGCCGACGAGTTGGCGGCGGGGAGGCTGGTGCGGATCGCGACCGGCGACGACACGACCGAGTACGAGCTGCTCGCGGAGTCCGTCGACGCGCTGCGCATGCAGCGGACCGTCCCGGCCCTCGTCGTACCCGTCTGCTGACCGTTCGCCCCCTTGCCGGCCGCGCGGAGGCGAACGGGTGAACGGATCGCCCCAAGCCGGGCAAACGCGCCCTGGCTCCTCGCGCCGTCCGTGAGAGCTCGACCGGCCGTCGCCGCGGTCCCTCTCGGCCTCCCGTGACCGGCGTGCGCCGTGACCCTCGCCACTGTGCGCGGTCGGCGAACGGATCCGGTGGACTGGTGAGCCGGGCTCGGGGTACGAGGACTGGTGCAACAGCGACCGGCCGGACCGGGTTTCCGAGAGAGACAGCATGACCAAGCACCTGGACGGGGCAGTGATACCGACTGGTTTCGACGTACCCGTGGAGCCGCTGCGGCGCGCGGCGCACTACACCGGGGAACCCGGATGCATCGCCGAGGCCCGCGCCTTCGCGGCCCAGTTCCTCCAGCAGCTGCGCACCGAGTGGTGCGCCACCGCCGACGGCCGGGCCGACGGCGAGCTGCTGCTGATGGTGAGCGAACTGGTCACCAACGCCGACCAGCACAGCAACGGCCCCTACATCCTGGAGCTGGAGGGTACGGACTCCTCGGTCGCGGTGTCCGTGTACGACAGCAGCACCGCCCTGCCGCGCCGCTACCCGAAGGATCCCCAGCGCATCGGCCGGCACGGGCTGGAGATCGTGCACGCCCTGGCCTCGGAGGTCACCGTCGAGCGGGTGCCCGTGGGCAAACGCGTGCGGGCCGTCTTCCCTCTCCGCCACAACGGCGACGGCCCCTCCCGGACCGACTGAGGAACCGGCCGGGGGATGCCGGGCCGACGCCGGGACGCCGGCCCGACCGGGCTGTCAGGCGCAGCCGAGTTCGCCCAGCATCCCCTGCCGAAGCCGGGTGATGATCCGCTTGATCAGCCGGGAGACGTGCATCTGGGAGCACCCCAGCCGCTCCCCGATCTCCGCCTGGGTGGCCTCCTCCACGAACCGCATGTGGATGATCCGCCGGTCGCGTTCGCTCAGCTCCGCCATCAGCGGGGCGAGCGCGTGGAAGTCCTCGACGAGCCGCAGCCCCTCCTCCTCCACGCCGATGAAGTCGGCGAGCACGGCCTCGCCGTCCTCGGGGCCGTCGCCGGTGAGGGCCGCGTCCAGGGAGGCGGAGTTGTAGCCGTTCGAGGCGATCTGGGCCTCGACCACCTCCTTCTCGGAGATGTTCATCAGCGTGGCCAACTCGGCGACCGTCGGGTCCCGGTCCAGCCGGCTGGACAGCTCCTCACGCGCCTTGGCCAGCTCCACCCGCAGCTCCTGGAGCCGGCGCGGCACATGAACGGCCCACGTGGTGTCCCGGAAGAACCGCTTGATCTCGCCGACGATGTACGGCAGCGCGAAGGAGGTGAACTCGACCTCGCGTGCCAGTTCGAACCGGTCGATGGCCTTGATCAGGCCGATCATGCCGGTCTGGACGATGTCCTCCATGTCGTCGCCGCGGCCCCGGAAACGTCCGGCCGCGAACCGCACCAGCGACATGTTCATCTCGATGAGCGTGTTGCGCGCGTACTGGTACTCGTGCGTCCCCTCCTCCAGCTCGGTCAGCCGGCGGAAGAACTGGCGGGACAGTTCCCGTGCGTCCCGCGGGGCGACGGACGCGGGGTCCGCGATTCCAGGCAGTGATCCCTCGCCCGTCCTGTCCTGCTCGGTCTGCTCGGCGACCTCTGCTTCCGACCGGATCCCGGCGGCGGTGTTCATTGCCTCTCCCACGAAAGTCACGGTACGACGTCTCCCTGTACGGCAGCCCCTGTCGGCCACGGACACAGGTGGCGCACCTGCGGGTACCCGATGTGCGGCGGGTTATTCCTCCCATGGAGCCGCTCACGGCCCGGGTACCCCCGGTGACGGCGCGCATGCGTCCACCGCGCCGCAGTGGCGTGAAACAGCCGCTGCGGACGGGTTTCCCTCAGGGCGGAACGCGGCGCCCTTGTCCCGCACCGTACCGCTCCTAGGCTGACGGGATGAGCAACCCGCTGAGCGAGCAAGCCCGAGTGATCCCCCTGCGGGCGCCCGTCCGCCCGGACGCGCCGGACGGCGAGCCCGTCCCCCGCGAACCACTGTGGCGCGATCTGGTCGGCGAGGTGCTGCGCCGGGAGCGGCGGGCCCAGGAGCGCACGCTCAAGGACGTGGCCGACGCGGCCCGGATCTCGCTGCCCTACCTCTCGGAGGTCGAGAGGGGCCGCAAGGAGGCGTCGTCCGAGGTGCTGGCCGCCGCGGCCCACGCGCTCGGGCTGGGCCTCGGCGACCTGCTGTCGCGGGTGCACGGTGAGCTGACCCGGCGCACCCGGCCGACCACCGCACTGCACCGGCCCGCCCCCGCACCGAGCCGCTCGCACCAGGGGCTCTGCCTGGCCGCCTGACCGGGTGTCTGGGCGCAGTCGTCACCGGGGTCACGGTCCGCTCCGCCTCGCGCCGCAGCCGGATCCGGGGTTCCGGCGGCTGCGGAGACGTGACCCCGGAGGACCGTGCCGGGCGCGGGTCAGGCGCGGGCCTCCTCACCCGTTCGGGTGAGGAGGCGGGTGGACCGATGAGTTTCGGGTGGGGGAGCGGTCGACACACATGACGGCGTTCCCACGCCGGGTTCCGCATCCACGCCCACCACCCAGGAGGCGCTCATGACCACCGCCGGATTCGTCACGTGTCTCTGGTTCGACGGCCGGGCCGAGGAGGCCGCGCACCACTACGTGTCCGTCTTCAAGGACGCCGAGATCGGCCGCGTCGTCCGCTGGCCCGAGGGCGGCCCCGGACCGGCCGGCTCGGTGCTGACCGCGGAGTTCACGGCCAACGGCCAGAAGTTCGTCGCGCTCAACGGCGGCCCCGAGTTCACCTTCAACGAGGCGATCTCCTTCCAGATCCTCTGCGCCGACCAGCAGGAGATCGACCACTACTGGACGAAGCTCACCGAGAACGGCGGCGAGGGCGGACCCTGCGGCTGGCTCAAGGACAAGTACGGCGTCTCCTGGCAGGTCGTCTACGCGCCGCTGCTCGACATGGTCGCCGACCCCGACCCGGAGAAGGCCGCGCGCGCCACCAGGGCCATGATGGGGATGGGCAAGCTGGACGCGGCCGCGCTGGAGAAGGCGTACGCGGGCGAGTAGCGGGATGCCCGGCCGGCCGCCGTCACCGTCACCCGGCCTCGGCGAGGATCTCGGCGATCACGTGCCGGGAGTTCTCCGCCAGGGCCGGGTTGGTGTGCCAGTAGTACGGCAGCTGGATCAGCGAGATGGACAGCGCCCAGCCCCGCCCGCGCGCCCATTCCGCGTCGTCGGCGCCGACGGCCTTGCGGAAGGTGTCCCGGGCGGACACGGGCAGCAGGTTCCAGGCCACGATCAGGTCCACGGCCGGGTCGCCGACGCCGGCGCAGCCGAAGTCGATGACCGCGCTCAGCCGGTCCCCGTCGACCAGCACGTTCCCCGGGGAGAGATCCCCGTGCGCCCAGGCCGGCGGACCGCCGTGGGCCGGGGCCCGCAGCGCCTCCTCCCACAGGGCCGTCACGGCCGCGGTGTCGATCCGGCCGGTGAGAGCGGTGAGCCGCGCCAGCGCGGCCCGGGTCGGCTCGTCCCGGGTGGCGAGCGGCAGACCCCGGGAGGCGGGCGGCCCGTCGTGCGGGTCGATCCGGCGCAGCGCGGCGACGAACGCCCCGAGCCGCTCGGCGAGCCGCTCCGGCTCCGCGACGGCACCGGCGACCGGGTTCCGCCCGGCCAGCCAGCGGTACACCGACCAGGGCCACGGGAAGTCCTCGTCCGGCGTGCCGAGCCCGACTGGTTCCGGCGTGGCCACCGGCAGCAGCGGGCCGAGACGTGGCAGCCAGCGCTGCTCGTGCGTCACGTCGGCGACGGCGCCGGGATGCCGGGGGAGCCGTACCACCAGGTCCGTGCCCAGGCGGAACATGACGTTCTCCGTGCCGGAGGAGTCGACGCGCCGTACGGGCAGCCCGGCCCACTCGGGAAACCGCCGGGCGATCAGCCGGCGGACCAGCGGCGGGTCGACGTCGACCTCGCCCTCACGCATCTTGACCGTGTTCATCGGGCTCATCACAGCGGGACACGGGCCTCGCTGTCGACCGATTTACGGCTCCGGCTCGGCGCGCGGGCCGGACCCCGGATGGCTAGCGTGAACGAACGGGACACACCACCTCAGGAGGGCCGCCAGCATGGCCGTGCAACCCGAAGGAACGCCCTGTTGGGCCGATGCGATGTTCAGTGACGTCGAGGGAGCCAAGCGCTTCTACGGCGACGTCCTCGGCTGGACCTTCGGCGAGTCGTCGTCGGAGTACGGCAACTACACCCAGGCCTACGTGGACGGCAAGGCCGTGGCCGCGGTCGTCCCGCCCATGCCCGGCCAGGAGGGCCAGTCGCAGTGGTGCCTGTACTTCGCCTCGCCGGACGCCGCGGCCACCGCGGAGAGGATCCGGGAGAACGGCGGCGAGGTGCTGATGGAGCCGATGCAGGTCGGTGAGTTCGGCACGATGTGTCTGGCCCGGGAGCCCAGCGGAGCCGTGTTCGGCGTCTGGCAGGCGGGCACCCACGAGGGCTTCGAGGCGGTGGCCACGCCCGGCGCCTACTGCTGGGCCGAGGTCTTCACCAGGGAGCCGGAGCAGGCGGACGCCTTCCTCTCCGCGGTCTTCCCGTACCGGATGAAGGAGATCGAGGACGACGCGGTGGACTTCCGGATGTTCGACGTCGGCGAGGACACCGTCCTCGGCCGGATGCGGATGACCGACGACTTCCCGCCCGAGGTGCCGTCGTACATCAACGTGTACTTCACCGTCGACGACTGCGACGCGGCCGTCGACCGGGCCGTCAAGCTGGGCGGGATCCTCCGTTTCGGGCCGATGAGCAGTCCCTTCGGCCGGTTCGCGGCGCTCAGCGACCCGCAGGGCGCGAACTTCTCGGTGATCGACATCACCACCACCGAGGGGGAGATGCCGAAGGTCAAGGAGGTCTGACCGGTCCCGGAACGGCGCTCCGTACGGTCATGGCATGATCGGGCCCATGCGTGAACGTGTGGTGGCCGCGTGCGACGGGGCTTCGAAGGGGAACCCCGGGCCGGCCGGATGGGCGTGGGTGGTCTCGGACGACGACGAGCGGACCCCCGCCCGCTGGGCGGCGGGCCCGCTCGGCCGGGCCACCAACAACGTCGCCGAACTGACCGCCCTGGAGCGGCTGCTCACGGCCGTGGACCCGGACGTGCCGCTGGAGATCCGGATGGACTCCCAGTACGCGATGAAGGCCGTCACCACCTGGCTGCCCGGCTGGAAGCGCAACGGCTGGAAGACCGCCGCCGGCAAGCCCGTCGCCAACCAGGACCTGGTGGTCCGCATCGACGAACTGCTCGGCGGCCGGTCCGTCGAGTTCCGCTACGTCCCCGCCCACCAGGTCGACGGCGACCCGCTGAACGACTTCGCCGACCGCGCCGCCAGCCAGGCGGCCTCCGTCCAGGAAGCGGCCGGCAGCGCGCTCGGCTCGCCGGAGCCGCCGCCGTCGCCCGACACCCCGGCGGGGGCCGGGGCAGTGCGCAAGAAGGCGCCCCGCCGCACCGGCGGCACCGCTTCCGCGCGCACCGGCGCCGCGTCGTCCCGCACCATCAAGGCGAAGTTCCCGGGCCGCTGCCTGTGCGGCCGGTCCTACGCGGCCGGTGAGAAGATCGCCAAGAACGCGCAGGGCTGGGGACACCCGGAGTGCCGTACCGCCGAGGCCTGATCAGGCGTCGAACGTGTAGTACCGGGTGTGGTCCAGCAGGTCCGCCGGGCGCACGGTGTTCCACGGCTTCATCGTGTCGTCCAGGTCCACCACGTCCGGCGTGCCGCCCGTCGGCGCGTAGCCGGCGTCCGGGTGCCGCCGCTGCCACTCCGACCACAGCTTGTCGACGTAGGCGTGGTGCAGCCAGAACACCGGGTCGTTGGGGGAGACCCCGGTGGCCATCTGCCCGCCGACCCACACGTGGACGCGGTTGTGCAGGTTGACCCCGCGCCAGCCCTCCAGGTGGTTGCGGAAGCCGTCCGAGGCGCTGTTGTACGGCGGCAGGTCGTACGCCGCGAGCGACAGCACCGACTCCACCTCGGCGCGCGTCGGCAGCTCCCGCACGCCCGCGCCGAGCGAGCGGCGCAGGAAGGTGCGGCCGTCGACGCGCACGTTGATCGGCCAGTTGCCCGTGGACGCGGCGAACGGGCCGTCCATCACCCGGCCGTCGGTGCTGCGCCCGGTGCCGCCGAGGAAGTCCGGCGCCCACAGGGAGGCCCGCACCGTGCGGTCGGTGCTCCAGTCCCAGTACGGCAGCGCGACCGAGGAGTCCACGGACTGCAGCGCCTGCTCGAAGTCGAGCAGGAATCTGCGGTGCCAGGGCAGGAACGAGGGGGAGCGGTGGCCGGTCCGCTCGCCGCTGTCGGTGTCCGCCATGATGAACGCGCTGTGCGTGCGGACGAAGTCGTCGTAGCGCCCGCTCCGCTTGAGTTCGAGGACGGCGGCGACGAACCGGCGTTTCTCGTCGGCGGTCAGGGTGGCCTGGTTCTTGCGTACGGTCATGGTGCGCGGTGCTCCGTATGTCCTTGCGGGGGCGGTCAGTTGGCGGGGAACGGCAGCAGCGGCGCGCCCTGCAGCTCGTCCACCGCGGCACGGGCGGCGGCGCGCGGGGTGGCCACCGGGTCGTAGTGGCTGACGACGCTGATCCAGCTGCCGTCGGCGTTCCGCATCGTGTGCAGCCGCACTCCGTCGACGAACACCGCGTAGCCGCCGCCGTGTTCGTGGTGGTGCCCGCCGCCGCCGGCCGGGCGCCCCTGTATCCGGCGGCCCTTGTAGACCTCGTCGAAGGAATCGGGCGTGGCGGGCGCGTGGTGGCCGGCGGCCGACGCGGCGGGCGCGGCGAGGGTGGCGGCCGAGGCCGTGGCGGCGACGGCGGCTGCCGCGGTGAGCGCGCGGCGCCGGGTGATGTCGGGCATGCGGGTCCTCCTGAGGAGTGGTTCGGGGATGACGACGCATGCCTATCGGGAGGCCGGGGAGCGTAAGAAATCGGTCGGAACCGGTTGGCTGCGATCCGGACAATTGGCAACATGTCGTACAGGGTTGAACTAAGATGATCTTGCTGTGACGGCGGTCCGATCCGCCCCGGAACGGGGAATTCCTTGCCGGGTCCGCCCGCTGCCCGGTGATCCTTTCCGGCTGCCGCCCGTCCGAGTGGCCCGGCTCACCGCGCCAGACTGACGCGATCGGACCCGCCCGCACCCTGCTACCCTCCGATGCCGATCGACCACGTCCGGTGACTGTCAGGGGGATGCGCGTGAAGGTCGTCTGTGTCGGAGGCGGGCCCGCCGGCCTGTACCTCGCCATCCTGCTCAAACGGCAGGACCCCGCCCATGACATCACCGTCCACGAACGCAACCCGCAGGGCTCCACCTACGGCTGGGGCGTGACGTACTGGCGCGGCCTCCTCGACAAGCTCCGCGCCCACGACCCCGCTTCGGCCCGGGCGGTCGAGGAGCACTCCGTGCGCTGGAGCGACGGCGTCGCCCACGTACGGGACCTGACCACCCGGCACCGCGGCGACGAGGGCTTCGGCATCGGCCGCCACCGCCTGCTCGACCTGCTCGCCGCCCGGGCCCGCGCCCTGGGCGTCCGCCTGGAGTACGAGAGCGCACTCACCGACCCGCCCGCCGACGCCGACCTCGTCGTCGCGGCCGACGGCGTGCACAGCGCCCTGCGCACCCGCCGGGCCGGCCACTTCGGCACCCGGATCACCTCCGGCCGCAACCGCTACATCTGGCTCGGCACCAGCAAGGTCTTCGACGCCTTCACCTTCGCCTTCACCGAGACCGAGCACGGCTGGATCTGGGCCTACGGCTACGGCTACAGCGCCGACCGCAGCACCTGCGTCGTCGAGTGCTCCCCGGAGACCTTCACCGGCCTCGGCCTGGACCGGGCCGACGAGGGCCAGGGTCTCGCCCTGCTGGAGAAGCTCTTCGCCGGTGTCCTCGACGGCCACCCCCTGACCGCCCGCTCCGGCGCCTCCTGGCTGACCTTCCGCACCCTCACCAACGAGACCTGGCACGACGGCAACCTGGTCCTGCTCGGCGACGCGGCCCACACCACCCACTACTCCATCGGCGCCGGCACCACCCTCGCCCTGGAGGACGCCATGTGCCTCGCCGGCGCCCTGCGCGCACACTCCGCCCTGCCCGACGCCCTCGCCGCCTACCAGCACCGGCGCCAGGCCGAGCTGCTCTCCGTGCAGAGCGCGGCCCGCTACAGCGCGCAGTGGTACGAGAACCTGCCCCGCTACATCCACCTGCCCCCGCACCGGATGTTCGCCCTGCTCGGCCAGCGCCACTCGCCGCTGCTGCCGTACGTCCCGCCCCAGCTGTACTACGGCCTGGACAAGGCGGCCGGACAGCTGGAGGCGCTGCGCCGGCTCAAGCGCTGGCTCGGCCCGCGCGCCGCCCGCGCCCTGCACGCCCGCGCCACGGCCCGCCGGGACTAGACCCCCCTCCCGCACCCGAGGAGCCCCATGGCCGTACCCGTCGCGTTCGACCACACCTCCACCGGCTACAGCCTCCGGCGCGCCTACTGGCTGGCCCGCGCCGCCCACCTGGCCTACCAGGACCGGGCTCCCGTCGAGGAACAGGCCGCCCGGTGGGGCTTCGGGGAGGTGCGGCACCACCACACCCGGTTCACCCCGCCCTTCCCGCTCCAGGACACCCAGGCCTGCACCCTGGCGAGCGACCGGATGATCGTCACCGCGTTCCGCGGCACCGAGCCCGACCTGATCAAGGACTGGCTCTCCGACGCCACCACCCCGCCCCGGCCCGGCCCCGGCGGCCACGGCTACGTCCACCACGGCTTCGCCGAGGCCCTCGCGTCGGTCTACCCGGCGGTCCACGACACCCTCACCGCACTGCGCACCGACGGCCAGGCCGTCTACTTCACCGGGCACGGCCTCGGCGGAGCGCTCGCCATGCTGGCCGGCGCCCGCCTCTACCTGGAGGAGCCGCACCTGTCCGTGGACGGCATCTACACCTACGGCCAGCCCCGCACCTGCGACCGGCTGCTGGCCGACGCGTTCCACGAGGGATTCGGCGGCCGGATGTACCGCTTCGTCAACAACAACGACATCGTCGCCCAGCTCCCGCCGGAGCCCGCCTACACCCACGTCCGGGCCCTGCGCTACTTCGACTCCAAGGGCCGGCTGCACGAGTCGATGCCGATGCTCTCGGTGCTGGGAGACCGGGCCAAGGGCCCGACCGCGGACCCGTTCGCGCCCGCCTCCGACGGCATCCGCGACCACTGCATGCGCACCTACCTCGCGGTCCTGGAGCGGAACCTGGCCTGATCCCCCGCCTTCCCGCATCCGGCCGTCGCGCACCACCCGTTCGGGCCTGCAAACGTTGGTGAATAGCCATTCACTCGATAAGGTGAATGCGTATTCACCTCGTCACCGTGACGCCGCAGGAGCGCCGATGGACCAGCCCGCCCCGATACCCCAGCCCCGGCTGCGCGACCGGCTCACCATCCCGGTGCTGGCCTTCGGCGGCATCCTGATGGCGGTCATGCAGACCGTGGTCGTCCCGCTCCTGCCCGACCTGCCCCGGCTCACCGGCGCGTCCCCCGCGACCGTCTCCTGGACGGTCACCGCGACCCTCCTCTCCGGCGCCGTCCTCACCCCCGTCCTCGGCCGGGCCGGTGACATGTACGGCAAGCGCCGGGTGCTCACCGGCGCGCTCGCCCTGATGACCGTCGGCTCCGTGATGTGCGCGCTCTCCTCCGACATCGGCGTCCTCATCACCGCCCGCGCGCTCCAGGGCGCCGCCGCCTCCGTGGTCCCGCTGTCCATCAGCATCCTGCGCGACGAACTCCCGCCGGAGCGGCGGGGCTCGGCGGTGGCGCTGATGAGTTCCACCGTCGGCATCGGCGCCGCCCTCGGCCTGCCCCTGGCCGCGCTGGTCGTGCAGTACGCCGACTGGCACACCATGTTCTGGCTGACCAGCGTCCTCGGCGCGGCGGGCGTCACGGCGACCTGGTGGGCGGTCAGGGAGTCGCCGCTGCGGGAACCCGGCCGATTCGACGTCCTCGGCGCCCTCGGCCTCGCCGCCGGACTGGTCTGCCTGCTGCTGGGCGTCTCCCAGGGCGGCACCTGGGGCTGGGGAAGCGCACGGGTCCTCGGACTGTTCCTCGGCGCGGTCGTCGTCCTCGCCCTGTGGTGCCGGCAGCAGCTGCGCACCGCACGGCCGCTGGTCGACCTGCGGCTGGTCGCCCGGCCCAGGGTGGGCCTGTCCCACGTGGCGGCCCTGCTGACCGGGTTCGCCTTCTACGCCAACTCGCTGGTCACCGCCCAGCTCGTGCAGGCACCGAAGGCCACCGGATACGGCCTCGGGCTGTCCATCGTCGCCACCGGGCTCTGCCTGCTGCCCGGCGGCGTCACGATGCTGCTGTTCTCCCCGCTGTCGGCCCGCATCTCGGCCGCGCGCGGCCCCCGGATCACGCTCGCGCTGGGTGCCGCCGTCATCGCCTGCGGCTACGCCCTCCGCATCGCCGACAGCCGTGACCTGTGGATGATCATCCTGGGCGCCACCGTGGTGGCGACCGGCACCACGCTCGCCTACTCCGCGCTGCCGACCCTCATCCTGCGCGCCGTTCCGGCCGCCCAGACCGCCTCCGCCAACGGCGTCAACGTCCTCATGCGGACCATCGGCCAGGCCGTCTCCAGCGCGGCCGTCGCCGCCGTCCTCGTCCACCACAGCAGCCCCCTCGGCGGCGTCCCCGTGCCCAGCCTGCACGGCTACCTGCTCGCCTTCGGCATGGCGGGCACCGTCGCGCTCGCGGCCTGCGCGGCGGCCCTGACCATCCCCGGCGACGGCCCCGCGCCCGGCACCCGGCGGACCCGGAGCGGCACCCCGGGCGCCCGCGACGAGGCGATGGAGGGAGCATGAGGACCATGACCACGCCACCCGGTCGGGCGCCCGCCCCCGCACGCCGGGACGCCGAGGCCACCAAGGCCGCCATCCTGAAGGCCGCCCGCCACCTCCTGGCCCGGCAGGCGCACGCCGACATCACCCTCAAGGCCGTCGCCGAGCGCGCCGGGGTGAGCCCGCCGCTGGTCCTGAAGTACTTCGGCAACAAGGACGCCCTGTTCGCCCGCGTGATGTCCTTCGACACCGACGCCGACGCGCTGCTGGACGCGCCGCTGGACGAACTGGGCCGGCACATGGTCCGGCACGTCGTGTCCAGCCAGCGGGAGCGGGGCGCCGACCCGCTGCTGCGCATCGCGTTCGCCCCGCTGCACGGCGACCACGGCGACGTCCTGCGGGCCAACTTCCGCGCCCAGGTCACCGAACGCCTCGCGGCCCGGCTCACCGGCCCCGACGCCGGCCTGCGCGCCGAACTCGCCGTCGCCGCCCTGATCGGCCTCGGCGTCATGTACGGCATCGCCCGCGGCCCCCACCTGCGCGACACCGACGCCGACGCCCTCGCCGACCGCTACGGGCCCGCCGTACAGGCGCAGCTGACACCCGGTTCCGGCCTTCCACGGTGATCTTGCCGACCCGGTCGCGGCGGACCCGGCGGCGCGGGTCCATCCGGCCGGGGGCCCCGGGGAGTTCCGCGCGGGCCACCGCCGGGCCGGCGGCGACCGGCACCCGTCCGGCCGCCTGCGCGGCACTCCGGGCAGGATGACAGACTGACGCCATGGACGAACGTGTCATCGGCAGGTCGGGTCAGTGGGCATCGGTGGTCGGGCTCGGCACATGGCAGCTGGGCGCCGACTGGGGCGACGTGGACGACAAGGAGGCGCTGTCCGTCCTGGAGGCGGCGGCCGAGGCCGGCGTGACCTTCTTCGACACGGCAGACGTGTACGGCGACGGGCGCAGCGAGGCCACCATCGCCTCGTTCCTGCGCGGCCGGCCCGATCTGCACGTGCTGGTGGCCACCAAGATGGGCCGCCGGGTCGAACAGGTCCCGGAGAACTACGTCCTCGACAACTTCCGCGCCTGGAACGACCGCTCGCGCCGCAACCTCGGCGTCGACCGCATCGACCTGGTGCAGCTGCACTGCCCGCCCACCCCCGTCTACTCCTCGGACGCGGTGTTCGACGCCCTGGACACCCTGGTCGAGGAGGAGCGGATCGCCGCCTACGGCGTGAGCGTGGAGACCTGCGCCGAGGCGCTCACCGCCATCGCCCGGCCGAACGTGGCGAGCGTGCAGATCATCCTCAACCCGTTCCGCATGAAGCCCCTGTACGAGGTGCTGCCCGCCGCCCGCGCGGCCGGCGTCGGCATCATCGCGCGCGTACCGCTCGCCTCCGGGCTGCTGTCCGGCAAGTACACGAAGGACACGGTGTTCGCGGCCAACGACCACCGCACCTTCAACCGGCACGGCGAGGCCTTCGACCAGGGCGAGACCTTCTCCGGGGTCGACTACGGCACGGGTGTCGAGGCCGCCGCCGAGTTCGCCGCGCTCGCCCCGGAGGGGTACACCCCGGCCCAGCTGGCGCTGCGCTGGATCATCGAGCAGGACGGCGTGACCACGGTGATCCCGGGCGCCCGCAACCCCGAGCAGGCCCGCGCCAACGCCGCCGCGGCCAAGCTGCCGCCGCTGCCGCCGCGGACGTTCACCGCGATCCGCGAGCTGTACGAACGCCGGATCAAGGACCAGGTCGAGTCCCGCTGGTAGGGACGCGGACCACGGGCGAGGCGACCCCGGCCGTTTGAACGAACGGCCGGGCGGTTACACGCACCGCATGACGGCGGAAGGACGGCGCAGGGGGCGCGACGAGACCGAGGAAGAGCGGGCCGACCGGATGTGGGGGGAGCTCATCCAGGAGGTCCGGGTGGCCCAGACGGGCGTGCAGATCCTGTTCGGCTTCCTGCTGACCGTCGTCTTCCAGCCGAAGTACGGGAAGCTCGCCACCGTCGACCAGGCGATCTACATCGTGACCGTCGTCCTCGGCGCCTGCGCGACCGGTGCCCTCATCGGACCGGTGTCCCTGCACCGCCTGGTCGCCGGCCGCCGGGTCAAGCCACAGGCGGTACGGCTGGCCTCCCGGATGACGTTCGTCGGCCTGGTCCTGCTGCTCGCCACGATGACGTCCTCCCTGCTGCTGATCCTCCGGGTGGCCACGCACGACAGCTATGTGCCGTACCTGGTGGCGGCCGTCGTCGCCTGGTACGTCGTGTGCTGGTACGGCCTGCCCCTGTGGGCCCGCCGCAAGCACACGGCCCGCTCCGGCGACTAGGACGGGGCCGATCCACCCGTCAGCCGCGGACCCGGGCGACGCCCTCCAGCGTCCGCAGCTGCCGGTCGTGGAGCCGGGTGAGCAGCAGCAGGGACAGCACCGAGCCGATCAGGGCGCAGAACATGTCCCACTGGGTGTCCCACACATCGCCCTGTGTCGCGAGGAACGCGTCCGCGCCGTGCCCGCCGATCTCGGCCGCCAGCCACTCCAGCAGCTCGAAGCAGGCGCTGAACGCCAGGCAGGCGCACACGGTGAGCGGCGCCAGCCAGCGGCTGCCGCGCAACGGCGAGGTGCGGCTGAGCAGTTCGCGGACCAGCACGGCCGGGACGAAGCCCTGCATCAGGTGCCCGAAGCGGTCGTACGGGTTGCGCTCCAGGCCGAAGGTGTCACGCACCCAGTCGCCCACCGGGACCTGCGCGTAGGTGTAGTGCCCGCCCACCGCCAGGACCAGCGCGTGCGCGGTCAGCAGTCCGCACAGCAGCCCGGTCAGCGGGAAGCGCCGCCAGAGCAGCACCACCAGGGGCAGCCCGGCCAGCGCCCAGCACGTCTCCAGGAACCAGGTGGTGCGGTCGCGCGCGCCCCACGCCGAGACGGCCAGTCCCGCGGCCGCCACACCGGCGAAGAGGGCGGGCGGCACGCGGCGCGGCGCGCGGAGCGGGGCGGGGTGCACTGCGGTCACGGCGGGGCTCCTTGCCTGAGGGCGGCCTGGGGGTCGTAGGAGCCCCATCGTGGTGCCCGGCCGGGCCCGCGGGCATGAGTACGGCTACTCAGCCGCGGAGAGGATCTCCGCCAGCAGCTCGTCCACGGCGACGCGCTCCCGGCCCGGCGGGACGACCTGGTGGGTCTCGCGCAGGAACGCGGCGATCGCGGGCGCCCAGGCGAACACCACCGCATGGTGCCGGCCGCCGTCCGGCCGGGCGTCCCCCAGGAATTCCAGGCGCAGCTCGTGCCACAGGCCGGTGGCCTCCGGCCGCATCCGGACGTCACCTTCACCGACCGGCCCGGCGAGCCCGTCGGCGAGCATCTGGCGGTCCAGCCGCCAGCAGGCCAGCACCCGGCCGTCGTGGGCGAAGGCGGCGGTGACGGCGAACGGGTCGTCGGCGTCGTAGCTGAAGTGGGCCAGCACCGGACACCGGCCGGTGCCGTGCGCCAGGAGCTGCACCACCAGGGTCTTGTGCACGAACGACTTCACGCGGGGGCCTCCGGGACGATCGGCGTAGGGCCCTCTAGTACCCCCGCATCGCCCGGAATGCTCACCCGAGTGACTGAATCCCGGCGGCAGCTCCCCGAGGCCGGGCAGCCGCGGCGCCCCGGGGCCGGCCGTACGGCGTCAGGCGAACGCCTCCCGCAGGGCGGGCAGCAGCGTCTTCGCCGACCAGTCCAGGAACTCGGGCTGCGTGTCGCCGCCGATCTGGACCAGGGCCACCTCCCCGAACCCCGCCTCCGCGTACGGCCGTACGGCTTCCACGAACGCGTCCGGGTCGTCACCGCACGGGATGGAGGAGGCGATGTCGTCCTCGGTCACGAACTGGGTCGCGGCCTCGAAGGAGTCCGGGTGCGGCAGCTCGGCGTTCACCTTCCAGCCCAGCCCGAACCAGCGGAACTGGGAGTGGGCGCGCTTGATCGCCGTGTCCCGGTCCGGGTCGTAGCACACCGGCAGCTGGCCGACCCGGGGCTTGCCGGCGCCGCCGTGCCGGTCGAACGCCTCCAGCAGGCCCGCCTTCGGCTCGGTGGCGATCACCAGGTCGGCGAGACGCCCGGCCAGCTTGCAGGACTGGTCGCCGGAGACGGCGATGCCGATCGGCGGCGCCTGCTCGGGCAGGTCCCAGAGCCGGGCGGACTCGACGTCGTAGTGCTGCCCGTGATGCGTGACGTGGCCGCCCTCGAACAGCGCCCGGATGATCTCCATCGCCTCTTCGAGCATCTCGTGGCGGACATCCACCGGCGGCCAGCCGCCGCCCACGACATGTTCGTTCAGGTTCTCGCCGGCGCCGAGGCCGAGCCGGAACCTGCCCTCCGACAGCAGCTGCACGGTCGCCGCCTTCTGCGCCACGATCGCCGGGTGGTAGCGCAGGACGGGGCAGGTCACATACGTCATGAGGGGGATCCGCGAGGTGGCCTGGGCGGCGGCGCCCAGCACGCTCCACGCGTACGAGGAGTGCCCCTGCGAGCGCAGCCACGGGAAGTAGTGGTCGGAGATCACCGAGAAGTCGAAACCGGCCTCCTCGGCCTTGACCACGTGATCCACCAGGTCCCGGGGACCTGCCTGCTCGGTCATCATCGTGTATCCGATTTGCACCATAGGTAGCGAGTCCCCGGGTGCGCGCCCGGAAAACGGCCGACGGGCCCGGCTCACTCCTGCGGTGGGCGGAACGTCCTCAGGAACGTCTTCAGCGCCAGCCGGTTGGCCGCGTCGTCCCAGGTCCCGGCCGGGGTGGTGAAGCGCAGCGAGAAGCCCCGCGTCCCGCCCAGCAGGAAGCCCCGGCCGAAGGTGTGCACCCGGGTGTCCCCGGAGCCCGCCAGCCACTCCAGGTCGGCGGCCCTGCGGCCCTGGTACGTGGTCGCCCGCACGGCGCCGACGCGGTCGTAACCGGGCAGCTTCCGCAGCCCGGGCTCGACGTCGTCCCGCCAGACGGCGACCGGGTCGGGGCCGACGCGCTCGCTGTAGGTCACGGCGAGCGTGGGCGAGTCACCGCCCCGGCCGAAGGTGACGCGGTAGGCCAGGCCGGACACCCGGGAGGTGGCCAGCCGCTTCCAGCCGTCCGGCAGCGCCACCGAGAAGCCCTCCGGGGCGGTGTACCGGCGGTAGCCGGCCGGCAGGGCGGCGGTCGGCTTCGAGGAGGGCGTGGAGGGGGGTGCCGAGGTGGGTGTGGCGCCGCCCCCCGAGGGCCAAACCCCGGGGCAGGACCTCCGATTGCCGAGCAGAAAACCCCACTCGGTCAGAAAGCTCCAGACCGGCAGGTGAGGACGTC